>CAZNTS010000351.1:0-3283 GCA_964576045.1 uncultured Nitrospiraceae bacterium
CCACCGAGTTGCTGCCTCGACTTTGAGCTCGTTGCGCTGCCTCAGTCGCCGGCAGCTCTCACGGTTTTCCTTCAGGCTTAGATGAGTCACTTTGATCATCATCCCTGACACCTGCTATGGATTAGACTTGATTTTCACCTGCTATAGCGGAGCCGCTCTCCGCTCGCTTGATCACAAGCAGCTCTTTTCTGCGCAACCTAAGCTGCGCAGCCAACCCTAAGTATCCCCCCCACTCACCGCAAACCAACCAGTCCTCTTAGATCCAAAGATCTACCCCGCGACGTGACGCTACCCAGACCCCAGATAACGACGACGAGCCGCCACTTCTCGAACTTTCTCCCATCCCCCCCAACGAGCTAGACATTTTTTTAGACAGTCCACGTCAGTTCTTGCCGACAGTGAAGAAGTTGCTCAAGTTCCGCAAAAGACGCTACCCCAAGAAATTGAAGTCAGCCCTCCAGCTGGTCCAACACAGCTCTCAACCGCCACTCGGTCGGTTACGGTCAATCGGGGGCCTCTCCTTCTCAGCAACGAGCTACATACGCTTACTACAGCAGTTCGGAAAAATCGGACTGAAGCCAGACAAACACGGAAACATCTTTTTCGACGTGACCACCAAGAACGCAGAAGCCTGCCTCAAAATTCACATCAACCGCCAAACACAACCACGAAAGCAGAGTGTAACCATCGAACTGCTCACAGCGACTCCTAACCTCACCCCTGCAACAAAACGCAAAACACGCCAAATCCTACGCGCTCTCCACGCGGTCAGCGGCGACAACTTCAACCAATTCGCATCATGGATACTCGAATAGTGCGCTTTGCTCGCCGCTGTGCAAAAACGAATCAACCAGCAACATCCTGTAAACACCACTTTCGGCGCGATAAATTTCCGAGCCCCGCACAAACCCGATTACGAGATCTCGCATATGCAATAGTTTCGGCGCTAAAAATTTCCGAGCGTGCAAACTGCGCAGACCCGTGCAGAACGCTCGCGTCATAGTTGGAAGTTCGTGGCCGCTGTGCCCGTCGTATAGCCCGTCTTTGACGCGGCGACCGAGACCAAGTATGATCCATGCGGCGAAGAAGACGGCGCCGTCCACGAGAAAACCGCTACACCTCCAGAACCGTACTGAGAACTGACAACCGCGCCAGACGGATTCTTGATCGTCAGCGTCGGCCTTCGCGCAACCGACAACTAACCAAAAAGAATATCGCGCACGATGCCTAATTCACAGCTTACGCGTGAAGCCAAAATGACAAGAATTGAACGTGCCGGAAACTTCGCCGGAGCCCTGCTACTCTCGTTTGCGAGCAGCGAAGCGATTATCGGAGGACGGCACTATGCCCTCTACGCTTTCCTAGCCATAGGCGGAGCAGCAGCTCTCCTGCTTGCCCACATCGCAAGAAGGAAAAACAGAGCAGCAGGTGTACTGACCTGATCGAAATCATGCCGCCGGAAGAGAAGGAAGCAAAACTCGCCACCTACCAATGCCGAGCCTGCCTAAGACAATACGCCAACCATTCACCCACCGAGCGCCAAACATGCCACGACTACCTGCTCTCCATTGTTACCATCACCCACCGAGTCGAGAGACAAAACACTCTTCACGACAATGACGAAGAAAAGCTGGGGCGCCCGGCATGAGCCAACAGACAACGGTAGGGCACGCCATCACCCTAGACACCAGAATGGGGCAATCAATCGGGTTTTGGCGCGGATGCTCCGTTCGTTCCCTTGGATGCGCAAATTGTTATTCCCTGTTCCGCATCCTTCCGAGGTGGTACCATATGCGACCGGGGCAGGTGGTCGTCAACAAGCAGACATCGTGGAACAAACCACAACGCTGGAAGACCCCCCAGATGGTTTTCGTTTGCCCGCTCTCGGACTATTTCATCGACCACCCCACTATCAACGGAACTGTTCGCCAGCGGGCATGGGACGTAATGCGCCAGAATAAGGATCATATCTTTTGGATCACCACGAAACGCCCGCAAAACATCGCGAAAATGCTCCCAACCTACTGGCCAATGGAAAACGTGTGGCTTGGAGTGAGCACAGAGAACCAGCACTGGGCGGACAAACGGATGCCCATCCTTCGCCAAATCCCAGTACACCCCAACGCACTCCGGTTCATCTGCGCTGAACCCCTACTCGGGCCGATCCGGTTCGCAGGGCCGAGTTCCCTCGACGATTTTGGATGGTTAACGAGTGGCGGCGAGAGCGGAGATCGAAAGCATCCCCCACGACAGGCCAAAGACCAATGGTTCCTCGACCTCGCCTCGCAGTGCGCCAACGCCGGCGTACCATTTTATTTGATGCAACGGGGCGGCGTTAGCAAGTGTCGCTGCCACGGCGACTTCGGCTGCCGCGCAATCCCCCCAGGGTCAAACGGGCAGGTGTTCGAGGGCTTTCCCCCTCAAGTGCAGGTCGTTAGGTGTTTGACTTGAGCACCGCCACTCTACAGACTGCGCCATTGCAGATTGGAACGAAGACGGGGGAATCGTGGAATCCGTGGATGTGTTGCCATAAGCTCGTGAACCCCCTAGAGAAGCCATATCCGGGCGCAACAAGTGGATGTTTGTTCTGTTACATGTTTCGTGAAGTGCGACAGAAAGCTAAGTCAAAGGTTCATGCCGACTGGAACCCGGACGAGCCGCGGCCAACAAAGAGACTCGACGCGCCACGACACATGAAGGGCAGACAGTTGGTATTTCTTTGCAGCTGGTCTGACTTCTTTATCCCCGAAGCGGACGGAGCATGGCGAGACGCCGCTTGGAAGGTCATTCGAGAGACTCCGTGGCACAACTACAGAGTTTGCACCAAACGCCCAGAACGAATAAGACCAAAAGGCGCAAACGGCCCAAGTCTCCTGCCACCGGACTGGGACAGCGAATGGAATAGAGCGTATGCCCACGTCTGGCTCGGGGTCACAGTGGAACATCAAAAATGGGCACATAGGATGGACTATATCCGCAACATTCCCTGCACTCTCCGCTGGGTCAGCGCGGAACCGCTGCTCTCGGCGCTAGACCTGAATTTGAGCGGCTTCTCATTCGTAGTTTGCGGAGGCGAGAGTGGCGGCAAAGACGAAAACGGAAACCCGGAACAGATACGGAAGGCGGACTGGGATTGGTTCCGAAGCCTGCGAGACCAATGCGCGAACGCTGGTGTGGCATTTTGCCATAAGCAGCACGGTGGGTTGAAGAAATGCTCAAAAGCCATGCATAAACAACTGTTCGGCAACCAGCCACTTCCCGAGCACCTTTCCGCCTTCGGCTG
>CAZNTS010000352.1:0-4360 GCA_964576045.1 uncultured Nitrospiraceae bacterium
GTTCGCCGCGAAGTAGCTAATGCCACCTCTGCGATGCAGAAAGGCATCGCCTCGGTGGATCTCGGGCTTCGGCTCGCACAGGGAGCTGAAGACGCACTTAAAAAAATATTGGAGAGTTCGAAAAAATCTTCTGAGATGACCCTCTCGATAGAACGCAGCACCGAAGAGCAGGCGAAGGCGGCAAACCTCGTCACTGAAGCCACGGAACGTATCAGAAACATGATAGGCCATATAGCCAAGGCAACGGCTGAACAATCACAGGGAGTCATTCTTGTCATGGAGGCAGCAGACAGGATGAAAGACCTCTCTTCTCAGGTTAGCAGAGCTATGGGTGAGCAAGCGCAGAGTAGCAAACAGATCGCGCAAGCCATTGAAATCGTATCGGAGCGGAGCCAACAGATATCAATGTCTCTTGCCGAACATAAGAAAGGCTCAGGAAGCATTCTTGGCAGCGTTGAGGCAGTAAAGGATATTCCGGTCGAAAATAGAGACCTTGCACTCAGGATAGGCAAAACGCTTTGGAACCTTCAGAGGGACGCGGAACTCCTAAACGCAGAGATGGAGAGGTTCAAGTTTTCAGGAGAAAAGGGACAGTCTTTGAGGTTCGGCGTTGTCCCTCTTCAGGAACCCTCGGTAATGTTCAGAAAATTCACGCCTCTTTCCGAATATCTGAGCAAGAAACTCAGCAGGAGAGTTGATCTCAAGGTCGCGATTGATATGGCCGGCGCGGTTGAAGATATAGGGAGAAACATCACTCAGTTATGTGCAATGGGTCCCGCAAATTATGTCGAGGCGAGAAAGAAGTTCGGCGTGACAGTAATTGTGAAGGCCCTGAGAAAAGGCAAGCCCTTTCATCGCGCCGCAATCGTCGTTAAGGACGATTCTGCTATCCGTTCTGTGAGCGACCTCAGAGGAAAGAACTTCGCTTTTGTAAGTCCTAAATCCGCAACGGGTCATATCATGCCTCTCGTAACACTTAAAGATGCAGGCATAGCGATCGAAGACCTTTCCCATTATCGCTTCCTTAAGCAGCATGAAGGGGTCGCAAGGGCTGTGCTTGACGGAGAATTCGATGCCGGGGGGCTGATGGAGGAAACAGCAGCGGAATACAGAGAAAAGGGGTTGCGGATCCTTCAGCTGTCACCGGAGATTCCGGAGTTCAATATATGCTGTAACCTTTCCGTAGACGAAGATACGAGGCTTGCCATCAAAAACGCTTTGATCTCTCTTGATGTTTCCAAGGCGGGTGACGCTGAGGTGCTGGGATCACTGGGTAAAGACTGTACAGGCTTTGTATCGGCAGATGAAAGAGATTACGACATCTTCAGGGAGAAGACCTTCGATCTGTCGAGTACGGCAAGTGCAGACTCATATCTGCACGTTAGGAGCACATCCAGGAGGTAACTTGTGACGCCTCTAAAACATAGAGATCAATTGTTTGCAGATAGACCGGGGACGAGGACGTCTTTCTCATAAGAATTTCTGATTTTTTCGGTACCGCCTGTTTGCCCTTCCTCCCCTGGACAACGGGCGGTACACCTGAAAGAATGTGATGAAACATATATAAGAAAGAAGGATCTCAGCGCGGCTGAAATCGAACCTTTTTCCGGTATCAGTTCAGTTTCATCCGATTATTTCGCGCTTGGTAAGGTCTGGCAGGTTTTCCTTACACTGGGATCATAAAAACTACCAGGCACTTATTGATTATCTAGTTCCGCAATCCGTGCCTATTGTCCTCCCAGTTCTTTTGCCCTCATCACATGCAACTTTGCAAAATCAAGGTATTCCCGGATATTCACGCTCCTCCCGCGATTGCAGGGATTATCGACACCTCATCGCCGTCCTTGACCATTGCAGCCTCTGCTCCGATAGTTCTTATGTCCTCCTCGTTCACGTAGATGTTCACGAACCTCCTGATCTTTTCTCCCTCTAATATCCTCTCCCCGATTCCGGGGAATCGTCTTTCCAGATCCCGAATAAGCTCAATAACCCTCCCTGGAGACCCTTCCACTTCCTCCTTCCCCTGCGTCAATCTCTGAAGGGCTGTCTGTATCTTGACATTCACTGCCATTTTTCCCACCCCCTTTAAACATCTTCGATCTTTAGCTGCTGCAAGCTGCGTGCCATAAAAAATGGTAGAACATGCAGTGATTTTCTCCAGATAACTCATCCCACCTGATTATGATTTATGCATAATGGTTATGATGTGAACAGGCATTGCAATTCATGGGAACTTTGTTTTAGGATTGACGTGGGAATGATGATGAGGATTGGTCATCTTTCGACTCTTTATCATACTTCGATGCTTTTAATGGCAAGAGGCGATATCGCCCAGCGTCTCGGCGTTGGTGTGGAATGGAGATTGTTCGGCACAGGCCCGGCAATCGTGAGTGCCTTTGAAGAAGGCTATCTTGACCTGGCATACATCGGGTTGCCGCCGGCAATTATAGGTATAGACCGGGGCACAAGTATCGTGTGCGTGGCCGGAGGACACGTTGAGGGAACAGTAATTGCCGGCAAGAAAGAGTTTGTAGGCTTTCCTGATGTAGAAGACCTGCAGGTTGTCCTCTGCCAGCTTAAGGGAACGAGAATCGGTGTTCCCGGGAAAGGTTCCATACACGACGTGATCATCACCGATCTAATTGACAGATTTAATCTTGCACAAAAAATAACAATTATTAACTTCCGGTGGGCCGACGAGGCATTGGAAGCGATAGCAAGGGGAGATGTTGCTGTGGTTGTTGGCACTCCTGCATTGGCGATAGCTGTGAAGACCTACGCGGGCGGTAAGATATTGTATCCACCATCAAAGCTTTGGCCCTATAATCCCAGCTATGGCATCCTTACAGACAGGGTCTTTTTAGAAAGGGAAACAGACCTTATTCAAAAGTTTCTTGTACTGCACGAAGAGGCCACCGCTTTTATCAGGCAGGCACCTCTGGACGCAGCACGAATGATATCGAGTTACGTCGGGTTTGTAGGACCTGAATTCGTCACAGATACCTTGAGAGTATCTCCTAAATACTGCGCACAACTTACGGATGAGTTCATTTTCTCGACTATGGAATTTACGAGGGTTATGAGGAAACTGGGATACGTACAAAGAGAGATCGCTTCCCATGAGATTTTTGATACCACGATGATAAGAAAGATACATCCGGAGAAAGACCATTACGGAGATGGAATTTCCGTAATCGCTTAAACAGCCCTGAGAAAATCCTGAACCCCTTTCTTTATTTCAAGATAGTCCAAAGGAATGTTGGGCACGTCCCTATTGCCAGGGACAGCCAGGACATGGATAAATCTCAGGCCTTCTTGAGGGCTCTTCAGGACGTCAATTATCTCTCTGCGTCCCGACACCTTGATGGTGTTCTTAATGCCCAGGCCTTTTGCCGTAACTTCCAGATCGACACAGGAGCCGGTGAGCGTCGGCTGATTTCCGGTAGAGCCGTATGAACTGTTATCGACAGCCAATATCGTCAGATTCTCCGGTCCTAAATGCGCTGCTGTTGCGAGCGTGCCGGGATTCATGAGGAGACTCCCGTCGCCATCGATCACCACTACCTGTTTATGCGAAGTTAGAGCGATGCCGAGCCCGATCGGCGTGGCCATACCCATGCTGCCGAGCATATAGAAGTTGGAGGGCCGATGTTTTATGTGAAAAAGCTCTTTCGAGGGGAATCCAAGATTGCATACTACGACCTTTGAATCAAGGTAGGGCGCCGCTGCCTTCAGGACTTCAAAACGTGTTAACCGGCGTTGACATGCATGCGTCCCCTTTAATCCCCCTCTTGCCAAGGGGGAATTGCTGGGGGTGTATCGTAACCCGCATTTTGTATCGCGCTTTACGTACACCGTATCTTCCACCCGGCAACCTATCTTTTCCCATATCGAAGGGCTTATCAGGAAGGCATGAATTTTATTTCTTTTATAGACTTCTGACAGTTTCTTCCCAATAGTCCCGAAATGGTCTCTTGTGTCGATGACCGAATAGGTCATCTTTGCCCCGCGTAAGATCCCGGGAAGTCTCAAGCCCATAGGGACCTGCGCGGCTATTTTTTCTTTATAAACTCCTCGCCGGCTTACAAAGAGAGCGAGAGGCAATTTATAAGACTCGGTGAGAGACAGCATGGCATTAATCATGTTCCCTAGACCGGAACTCTGGACAAACATTGCTGGCCTCTTCGCCGAAAGAGCAGCTCCCGCGCAAATGCCGACCCCCTCTTCCTCCCTCGTCAGGGGAACATGGAAAAAAGTTTGGGAGACCATTCTAAGAAGGGCCTCGATCTTTTCGCACGGAAGTGAGCAGGTGAAGTCCACTCCTTGCTCCTTCAAAATGGTTATCAGTGCTTTTTCAGGG
>CAZNTS010000353.1:0-3012 GCA_964576045.1 uncultured Nitrospiraceae bacterium
GAGCCCCTGTTCCTCTCTCCAACTTTCTCGCGGTAATGCGCCCTGCGTCATCGGCCGTAACCTCTACTATATCACCGATCCGAAGGCCCACCTTCTCTCTGACAGCCTTTGGAATAGTCATCTGATTACCTCGAGTTATCCTGGTGATGGCCCGTTGCTCAGACATGAGCATTCAGGCGCTTCTTACGATTATAGTAATTAAGTATTTTCCTCTGTGCCCACGCAGTGCAGCTTTCACCTACGGGGCTATCTGCTTAGAAAGAGCACCCAAACAAGAAAGAAGAGCGTCCCGAGAATTACGGTGGTCCCTGTGAGCAGCGGTGCCAGGGATGGTCTTTGTGGGGAGACAAAATCGATAATTGCCCCGTCCTGTGAGCCGAGTTGGAGTTGGAATCTGCGTGATCGAGCGAAGGGAATGGAGCGGTAAGAGCCCTGGATCTCCCATATCCGGTTGGCCTGGTGGAGAGTTACTTCGTCAATGGATACGTCGGGTGTTCTGATTACGGCGGCAACGTAATTTCGTGCGATCGCTGCCGCTTCAGCGGCACATTTTGGGTTAGTTACGGGATTAAGTCGGGCCCACGATGCCTCCATTAGAGTTGGGAGTGCTTGGTTCACATTTTGCATTGCTTCATCAAACCCGTAGGGTTCAGCACATAGTGCTAGTATCCTGTGCGCGCTGATGCGGGTGAACATTACGGCCTCGTTGCTGTAAATGACACCAACAAGCTTCGGAACGCCTAGCTTCAGATCCGCTGACCCGTCGAGAATAAGGGTTGGATTCAGTGAGCCACTAGCCAAGGATTGATCGATGTCCCAGGCAAACCGGCCGACACCGGCCCGCGATGCCTCCTCCACTATAACAAACCGACCGGCATTTTCTTCGAGCACGAAGGCTTTCGTTATGCTGGGATGAAGCAGAAGAACTTCATCGCTTAACCTCGCCACTGCTGAGGCCTGCCGCATAAGTGAAAGCGGAGGGCAGGCGACCGTATTAGCTCTTTGCCGAAACTATTGCGGCCGAACGGAAAATTAGACTCCTGTATTGACGGCCAAGAAACATATTCGAGGCTATGCTCGAGCTTGGAATTTTGTTACAGCTCCTGTCTTAGCGTCCAACTCGATGTAGTAGCGTTTCGTGCGTACTCCGTGAGTGGGCCGGTACGACCCAGAAACCTGCCAAGAGCGTTCAGGGCTGTTTAGGGTTGCATCCTCCATGTGCACACTATTTGGTTCGCAGAGTCTAGTGTTGCCAAAGAAGGATCGGACCGCCTGATCAGCGTCGATTGCGGAATTAATTGCGAGGGGTTCGGACGTGATATATCGTTTTTGCAGTATATTCGGTAGTGCGCGCTCAAGTGTGTTCATGACCTCTAGAAAATTTTCGTTCGCTGTAGTCACCATTAGGTACGAGTCTTCGTTAAGCGGGGCGAAGAGCGCGCCTCTTTCTTTGTAGAGCATTCCGACGAGCCTGAGTTCTCCGGCCTTCTGTATGTTTCCGATCTGTGAGGCTGCGCCGAGGATCATGGTTGGAGCAACAACGACAACGTCCCTCTCGCGTTCATTCTCAGCGTCGAACAACGGGCGGTCGTTTCTCCCAGCTCGATCAGTCACATGCAATTCGCCGGCCCGATTCTCGACGATCGTAACCTCCCGTATGGCGTCATGAAGGGCGAGAACCTCCTCAGCCAACCCCAACCCCTGACCCGCCCCCTGTAGGATACCGATTTCGGCGAATATTATGCTTGGCGCTGGTGAGTCGAATTTTAGGGCTGATCCTCTTCTTTCCGTTTTGAGAATGTGAAGTCGGAGATCTTGCACCTAACGAGCCTACTTGCGTTGTGAGGATAACCTCTATTGCCTTACTTGTGGCAAAGCCATAACTAAGATTTTACTAAGCGCTCGCTGAGGCTCCCGCGCTTCGCTGAGGTTAGATATTGCTTGGAGGAGCACTCTGGGAAGGTCAGAATACAACATCTTCCAAAGGAAGACCGAAGCGGCACGTTCGCTCCACTGCTTCCGACGAATAGATTCGATTACCTGCTTCTTGAGTCAATTGATGAGGCCCTCGCCGACTTATTGGGAACAAGGTCTAGAGACCAGATTTACGATCATCTAGCGACGAAATACAGGTACGGCCGCGAGGAGATTCCGCTGAAGATCTTCGATTTCTGGGAATTCTTGGGCAGCATATTCTCGTCTGGCAGCAAGACGATCGGGAGAACCATCATACGGCGGCTGTGCGATAGGCTCGGTTACGAGTTCGTACACGTACCGGAGTTCCAGTTCCTAGATTACTTGGATGCCTTAAGGACAAGGTCTGGGAAAGACGTAGATGGGAGGGAACGCGCGCCGCAGGCAGCGCCCTTCAAACCATAATGCATAGTAATCCACCAAACGAATTGCAGTTGCTATAAACGCTCGCGTTCTTGTTTTCCCCTCAATGGTCAGTTTCTGATGCTACCTTGTGTTTAACTTGCGATTTGTTTTTCCAGTTTTTCAATTCGTTCCTGAAGTTGCTCGATTGTTTTGATCTCTTCACGCATCGCCTTGTTCTCTTCAACTATTGATTTGTTCTCGGTTTTGAGTTGTTCGATTGTCTTCTGCTGTTCTTGCACCGCCTTGACGAGGTATGGTGTGGCGTTGTAGGTGTCCACCTGCAATAGGCCTGCACCGTCATCCTGCACGCTATCCGGAAAGATTTCACGATATTCTTGGGCTATGAAGTTGTAGTATGCGTGGTCTTTGATGGATGGATGCTTCTTACGGTACTGGTCCGTGTACCTGAACCGGACAGGGTGAAGCTTGCGAATCGTCCCTAAAGCATCGTCGATATCTTCAATGTCGGTTTTGATGCGCATATCCGAATTAGCCAACCAACTCCCAGCCGTCGCCTTCGAAGCATTACCCTCAACCTCTAGGTTGTTTGCTGTTGGAACACGGCTCAGGCCCACGTTACCGTTAGCGGTCATGAAGAGGTAGTTCGTAGCAAGCCTGCCCGTAGCAGGATTC
>CAZNTS010000354.1:0-3445 GCA_964576045.1 uncultured Nitrospiraceae bacterium
GCTACGGACCTCCGAGAGCGTTTCTGAAGATGTCCACTCATCACCTGAAAGAGATCGCTCTCTGGATCCAATTTCACCTTGCACACACGAGTTCACTACCAAGTTTCAAACAGAAAAGACCGACCTTAACAAATTAACCGAGCTCAGCTTTGCTTTTGGAATATCATCTGGACGATACCTTAAAGGAGATGGCCCTGGTGGCGGTGATTAAGCGTCCAGCTATGGCTTCAAAGTGCACCCGTAGCAGCGGGAAAGGCTATCTCGCCATTGTGCTCCACGCCCACCTCCCCTTTGTTAGACATCCGGAACACGACGACTCGCTGGAAGAGACCTGGCTTTACGAAGCCATCACTGAAACATATATACCTCTCCTACTTATTATGGAACGCCTGTTTGCGGACGGCGTCGATTTTCGCCTCACGTTCTCTCTGACCCCAACGCTCACTTCCATGCTCCTGGACCCTTTTCTTCAGTCACGTTATATCAAGAGGCTGGAAGAACTGATGGAACTTGCTGAGAAAGAGGTTTTCAGAACGCGAACAGAGGCCGTTTTTCATTCTGTTGCCCTAATGTACAGAGACCAACTCCACAGGGTACACAATGCTTTTGCAAGCCGCTATCATTGTAACCTGATCCAGCCTTTTCTTCGTTTTCAAGAACTTGGCAGAATAGAAATTATAGCAAGTTCTGCAACGCACGCATTCCTTCCACTTCTTTCATTCAGCGATTCCGCGGTCCGCGCTCAAATCCGCATCGGAGCCGAGCATTTCCAGAGGATATTCGGCAGAAATCCCCGGGGATTCTGGCTCCCGGAGTGCGGCTTTTATTCTGGAGTAGACACCATTCTCAGGGAGCACGGCGTCCGTTACACTGTCCTAGAGACCCACGGCGTCACATGGGCTAAGCCCAAGCCCAAATACGGCATTTACGCACCGTTCTACTGCCCATCGGGAGTCGCAGTCTTCGGACGGGACCCTGAATCCTCAAAACAGGTCTGGAGCTCTTTAGAAGGCTATCCGGGCGACTATTATTACCGAGAATTCTACCGCGATATCGCTTATGACCTGGACATGGATTACATCGGGCCTTACGTGCACAGGGACGGTATACGCATAGACACTGGATTCAAATATTACCGCATCACGGGCAAGACCCACCTTAAGGAACCCTACGTGCCGGAGCTTGCCGCACAAAAAGCCGAGGCGCATGCAGGCAATTTCCTGTTTAACCGGCAAAGACAGATCGAGCGTTTTGCTTCAGTCATGGATCGCAGACCAATTATTGTTGCCCCCTACGATGCCGAACTTTTCGGACACTGGTGGTTCGAAGGTCCACTGTGGATCGAACATCTTCTTCGTAAAATTCATAAGCAAAAGACAATACGCTTGGTCACCCTTTCCGACTATCTCGAAGAGTATCCCATCAATCAGGTCTGTACTCCGTCAGCTTCAAGCTGGGGCAACAAGGGTTTTAGCGAGACGTGGTGCAACAGCGGTAACGACTGGATCATCCGCCACCTGTACCAGGGTACACTCTCCATGGAGAAACTTGCTACGGATCATCCCAGGGCAAGAGGTCCACTAAAAAGGGCCCTCAATCAGGCTGCGAGGGAGTTGTTGCTCGCCCAGGCAAGCGATTGGGCTTTCATGATTAACTCAGGGGCAGTGGAAGGATACGCAGCCAGAAGAGCTAGAACCCATCTCCTGCGCCTTGCTCGAATCAAAAGGGAGATCGAAGAGGGCAAGATAAACATGGAAAGGCTCGCTGCGGTCGAGACAACAAACAACATCTTCCCCCGGATCGATTACCGTGTATTATCTTCCAGGCCCAAGGCCCCAAATCGTACCGGAAGACACCTTCGTCCCAAGCGTTAAGCGCCGGACTAATAGAGAGACCTCATGCGCCCCGTTTTAATATCAAGCAGGACCCTGTCGACACTATCATTGTCTTTATATATCTCGGCTTCCAGGAACCGCTCCTTCTGTCTTATCACGATCACCCGGAACCCTCTCTTGCCGTAATATGAACTGAGTGCGTTAACTGCTTCCCTGTGTGTCGGAATCCTGCTGCAATACCCGTACTCTCCACACAGTTGGCACTGGTCTCCATAAAAGACGATTCCATTCTTTAGCAGGGTCTCCGCGTACGCCCCCGAGGTAACACGGACAATAAGCAGTAATACAGCCACTACCTTCTTCATAAAACTATGTTACGTGACAAGTGTGAATAAATTGTGAACGGAGTATAGCATAAATCGCAGCAAGACGACCATATCTTATACTGCCTCTTCGCCAGATAACCCAAGCTCACCGCATGCCCCCAGATGATATAATCTCCTCCAAGGCCTTCAAGATGTTCTTCCCTCCTGTGTAACTTTGCCTGTCATTGCCCTTGACGATAACCACTGTGGGAGTTGCCCTAATTTTGTCCTCGTTCATAAGGGGATTATAAAGAGTGCGGAAGATATTCTTTGCCCTTTCCGTGTCCGCTTTGAAAGGAATTCCTTTAGCCTTTAATGCGCCTAAAAGTCCCGCCTGACCACTCTTTGTCTTCCCTGCATCAAAAAGTAGTTCCCTTATTTTTATTGCTGTTTCCAAATTGTTTCCTGTTTCGAACCAAGCATAGAGAAATACTTCCGAATATTCGAGAGAGCCTTGATGGATGGGAACATCGACAAAGAGTATTTTTGCCTTGTTGCTTAGTCTCCTCAATTCGGCATTGATCTCCACGTCCGCCTTTCTGCAAGCAGGGCAAAGATAGTCCGAATAGACGACGATCTCTATAGGGGCCTTGTCATTCCCGAATTGTGGAAGGCTAAGTTCATCCGCATAAGAGGGGATCACAGAACCGCTGAAAGTAAGGGACGTAAAGACCGCTCCCAGTAAGACCATGAGGACAACGACCCATTTTCTCAGGTTCTGGGCCATCACAAAGAACATGACGATCAAGAAAAAACCAGAAATCAGACATTTCGGGCAATACACGTCGTTCTGAACCTGAAACTTTACGAGAATCAACTCCGCCCCCATTCCGACTGACGTCAAAAGGGCCAGCAGTTTCATCAGAACGTCTCCCTGATAGACTTTCAGGTGGAGCACAGAAAGCACAAGGAGAATGGAATAGAACAGGATTCCGAAGATGTTCAGGTCAAGTCCAAGGATGTCTCCACGAATAAAGGCGCACGCCTTGGCACAAATCTGTCCGATCACCAGCGTAACAAGCGACAGTGCCGGAAATATCCACACACTCTTCCTGAAGAACGGCAGGACATTCGAACGTTTCATTCTATCCTTCTTTCCAACAAAATGCTAGGACAATAGGCATGGTTTTCTTCTCGCTTTCCCAAGTAGCCGAATCTGCTCCTCGGTTTAAAAGGCACGGCTCTATGCTGAAAGGGCACACCTTCTTCTTACTTACAACCGTTCGACGGCGAAGGTCTCCGCGC
>CAZNTS010000355.1:0-9144 GCA_964576045.1 uncultured Nitrospiraceae bacterium
CTCTTAACATTACTGATAAGGGAAGTTTGACAAAAGCCGGTCTATTTTTCAACACCCTAAGCTACCGGCTTGAACGGAATAGAGGGTTTCCTAATGACTGTACTCCGTCACTGAAACAATTACTTATGCGACCTCTTGTCGCACGTACCAGTTATAAGTGGACTCCACCACAATCCCTTCAACGTCTCCCCTGAACGGCTTCAGAGCTGCACATATCAATTCAGGATCGTTCCGCAACTTCTTCTTCCACATCCTCCTGCCATTCTCATCGATGATTCCTACATAGGTGTTACTTGAATGCAGATCAAAACCTATGTACAATCCCATATGGCACCTCCGTAAGGTTAAGATTGGCTTCTTACCTTCGAGCATACCGCAAAACGATATGCTCAGGAGGTGCCCGCTATATGATTATCAAACCGAGATTGTTGCGATTTTGAGACAGTGTTATATTCTGGTAATAATCCTTCTCCCATAGGCGGATTTCAAGAACAAGCATCGTGACTTCATCAGAAGACACGCATTGAACTAGTTCAGATACATATGAGACAAATAAGCGGGGTACAATTGCAGGAGGAGGTACCCCTCGATGAGAGTATTCAGCATAGCAAAGGGATTTCACCGGCTGTGGAAACTGCAGACAGCTAATCTTGGCCAAAAGGAACTTGATCGCCTCAGGGCGATAAGGATATTCAAAAGTACAGCCGACGTAAAGCTGACCTGTGCGACGTTTGGGATAAGCAGGGCAACATTGTATCGCTGGGTAGGACGGTTTGATTCCAGGGATCTCCGTTCTCTCAGCGAGCAATCCCGCCGTCCGAAGAGACTTCGGAAGCCGAAGTGGTCCTTCGAACTTCTCAAGGAAGTAAAACAACTGAGGCGACAGTATCCCCGATGGGGAAAGGACAAACTAGTGGTATTGCTGAGGGATCAAGGATGGAAGACATCGACATCTACGGTAGGGCGCATAATCAATTGCCTGAAAAGGCGTGGGGACATCGTAGAGCCGAAGAGACCGACCATCTCATCGAAAAAACGGCAAATAAGGACCTATGCTATACGGAAGCCTGCTGATTATCGGCCGCAGAAGCGCCGGAGGCGGACAACCGCAGATCGCATGCAGTCGGACAGCCCCGGACGTGAGTTTAGGGATATTTACTTGTAATTCCTCTGTACGTTTAGTACGATTTAAAGAAGGGGATAGATGTCAAAAGGGATCATAATGGTTTCAGCACAATGTTTGCCCCATCTCTTCTTTTGGAATTTGATTGAGAATAACATAGAGACACCCATCCCGGCGAGATCTACATTGATGAATATGTTCTGTATTTTGCATCAAGATATTTATCTTGGAAAGAAGGAATTCAGGCATGATTGCGCATAATACAAGCCCGATGCTGGTGTGCCCTGAAGACAGCCTGGATCCATGGGAGATCGAGGGTGGAAGATAGCAAGGAATATTTACTGGATGAGAAGGAATCGCTCAAACAACTGCAAGCATTGCAATCCTCCATACTTAGTGCGATTCCTCATGCAGTTATCGGCTTAAAGGATCGTACGATATTCTTTGCAAATTACGCCGTTGAAAAAGTATTCGGTTGGCAAGTCGATGAAATAATCGGAAAGAGTACAAAGATGCTATATCGGAGCGACGAGGACTATGAAGAAATCGGCACGCGGTTCTATCCTCTGCTTGAGAAGCAGAGAAGCCATATTGAAGATTTCCCTTGCAGACGAAAGGACGGGGGGGAAATAATTTGTAGAATAAGTGCTTCAGTGATAGGTCAAGAGATGTCTGACAAGGGTATTGTTGTCATGTACGAAGACCTAACAAGGTCAAAAAAAATTGAAAATGACCTGTTTGAATCAGAACAAAAATATAGGGCGTTGTTTGAAAATACCGGTACCGCCATGATCATCATTGAGGAGGATACATGCATTTCGCTGGCAAATGCAGAAGTCCAGAAGATATCCGGTTATTCGCGGGAAGAAATAGAAGGAAAGATGCGCTGGACAGACCTTGTAAGGGAAGAGGATATCGGGACTATGCAATCCTATCACAAGTTAAGAAGGAACGATCCCGAAGCCGCTCCCAGGACTTATGAGTCAAGTCTGATTGATAAGCGGGGCAACATCAAACCAATATCCCTGACCATTGCATTGATCCCGGGTACAAAAAAGAGTATTGCTTCCATCACGGATATCACTGAGCGCAAAAGGACGGAGGAAATGCTGCGCGAAAGCGAACGGATGTATAGAGAGCTCGTTCAGAATGCCAATAGTATCGTTATGAGGTGGAACTCCAAAGGTGAGGTAACCTTTATGAACGAATTCGGCCAAACGTTCTTCGGATATCCTGAACAAGAAATTCTCGGTAGGCATGTTGTCGGCACCATTGTTCCTGAAACAGAGAGTACGGGTCGTGACTTGCGGCCATTGATGGATCAAATTAGGGTGGATCCAAAGGCATTTGAACGGAATGTCAACGAGAACATGAGACGAGACGGAAGCCGCGTATGGATCGCCTGGAGCAACAAAGCCGTGTTCGACCAGCAGGGACTGATAACTGAGGTTTTCAGTGTCGGCACGGACGTCACTGATCGCAAGAGGGCAGAGGAAGATTTAGATAGATACCGTAATAACCTTGAAGAATTAGTAAAAGAACGCACTCAACAAATCGAGATCGTAAATAGAGAGCTTCAACAGTCTAATATTAAACTTCAGGAACTTGACCGGCTGAAATCAATGTTCATAGCCTCAATGTCTCATGAACTGCGTACACCCTTGAACTCCATCATCGGGTTCACAGGCATCTTGCTGCAGGGGCTGCCGGGACCCTTGAACGACGAACAGAAAAAACAGCTCGGTATGGTCAAGGGGAGCTCGCAGCATCTTCTTGACCTAATTACTGACATCATCGACCTTAGCAAGATCGAGGCCGGCAAGATCGAGATTTCACTGGCCGAGTTCGATCTAATGAATGTTATCCGCGAAGTGGCGGCTTTGTTTGGACCGGCTGCGGGGCGCAAGAACCTTTCCGTAGCTCTGGACGGCCCGGACATGCTCTTCATGAGAAGCGACCAGCGCCGTATCCGCCAGGTGCTGGTAAATCTCGTCGGCAATGCCGTCAAATTCACTAAACGAGGTGAAGTGCATGTTGCCGTGTTAGAGAAAAACGGTACGGTTCAGGTCGCGGTGCAGGACACCGGTCCCGGCATACAGCCTGCGGACATGAACAGGCTTTTCCAGTTCTTCAGCCAGATTACATCTGCCGATATGCCACATCTTGAAGGAACAGGCCTCGGATTGTATCTATCGAAAAAACTAATGAAGCTCCTTAATGGCGATATAACAGCTGAGAGCGAGTTCGGCAAGGGGAGCGTTTTCACCATGGCTCTGCCGCTTAGGGCCTGGGGGTAGCCATGAAGAAAATCCTTGTAGTGGAAGACAACGAAAAGAACATGTATCTGATCTGCTATATCATCGAATCTATGGGGCATCTACCCATCAAGGCGGCAACTGGAGAAGAAGGGGTGGAAATAGCAGCTAAAGAACAGCCCGACCTGATTCTTATGGATATCCAGCTTCCAGGGATTGATGGTCTTGAAGCGACGAGGCAGATCAGGGCGTCGCGGGCAAGCGCCTCCATCCCTATTATTGCGATCACATCCTATGCCATGACCGGCGACCGGGAGCGTCTTCTTACCGCCGGATGTAACGGTTACATTGAAAAACCAATCAACCCTGAAACGATCATGGCCGAGCTCAACGTGTATCTTGCAGAAGTAAGGCAGTCTGCTGCAGCAGAAGTCGAAGACAGCCCAGCCCTGCCGGAGGATAACTCATGAAAATCCTGATTGCAGATGACAACGAAGAAAACCTCTATATGCTTCAGTCACTGCTCAAAGGCGACGGCCATGAGGTTTTTTCTGCACACGACGGGATAGAGGCCCTTGACATCATAAAATCATCCGGCGTCGAATTGATCATTTCTGATATTCTTATGCCTAATATGGATGGCTTTCAGCTCTGCCGCGCCGTTCGGGGAAATGAGGATATCAGGAACATCCCGTTCATTTTCTACACAGCCACATACATTTCCGACAAGGACCGTGACTTTGCGTTGAGTCTGGGCGCTGACCAGTTTTTTGTGAAGCCGGATGACATGGAATTGCTTGTCCAGACTATCAGAGAAAGGATTATAGAACACCCTTCTGCTAATGAATATCCCCTGGGTGATGAGATGGAATTCTTCAGGCAGCACAACAAGGTGCTCTTCCGAAAGCTCGAGAAGAAGGTTTCTGATCTTGAAGTGGCAAAACAGACACTGCAGGCAAATCTCCAGCAGATGAGCGCAATTCTCAACAACATACCGGATATGGCATGGCTGAAGGATACTGAGGGCCGGTTTATTGCCGTAAATGCGCCATTTGGAGAAGCGTGCGGCCGTAATCCTCAGGATGTCGTGGGGAAAACTGCTCTGGATATCTGGCCTCAAGACCTTGCACAGCTATACTGCCTCAACGACCAGGAGGTTATGCGTAAGGAGGAACGCAAGCGCGTGGAGGAGCGTCTCGTCGGTCCTGACGGGAAAGAAGCATGGATCGAAACGATCATTACGCCGGTCGTCAACATTGACGGCAATATTATTGGTACGACGGGCATTGCTCGGGACATCAGCGAGCGAAAGCGGGCGGAAGTCGAACTTTACCGCCTGAATCGAGAACTTCAAGCCGTCAGCGAGTGCAGCAAGATCCTTGTGAGGGCTGAGGACGAAAAAGAACTCCTCAATCATATATGCACCACCGTGTGTGAAAAAGCGGGCTATCGAATGGCCTGGGTCGGATATGCCGAACAGGACGAGGTAAGGACCGTGCGTCCGGTCGCCTGGGCGGGAAAAGAGGATGGATATCTGACAAATGCCGAAGTATCCTGGGCTGACACGGGGCGAGGACAAGGTCCTACGGGGACCGCCATCCGCAAAGGGGAACCTATCTACATTCAGGATTTCAGGACCGATCCCCGCATGGCTCTCTGGCGCAAGAAAGCCTTGCAGCGCGGATACCTTTCCAGCATCGCTTTGCCTCTCAAGGAAAAAAGTGGCAGTGCATTCGGGGCCTTTACGCTCTATTCCTCCGAGGCAAACGCCTTCACACCGGATGAAATACGACTGCTGGAAGAACTTGCCGACGATTTGGCATTCGGTATCAATGTCTTGCGGACTCGCGCGGAGCGAGAGCGGGCGGAAGAGACGATCCGCACAAGCGAGGCGCAACTTTCTAATGCACTGAGGATGGCCCACGCCGGCCACTGGGAGTACGACGTCGTCAGCGACACGTTCACGTTCAACGACAACTTCTATAAGATTTTTCGGACTACGGCCGGCGAGGTTGGCGGATACAAAATGTCTTCCGCCGAGTACGCACGCAGGTTCTGCCATCCCGACGACCTCTCCGTCATAGGAAAGGAAATCCAGTCAATGTTAGAGACCACCGATCCGAACTACAGCCGCCAGTTGGAGCACCGGATCATTTATAACGACGGGGAGATTGGTTACATCGCGATGAGGTTCTTCATCGTCAAAGATTTCCAAGGTAGCACTGTGAAATCTTACGGCGTAACCCAGGACATTACCGAACGCAAGCGAATGGAAACAGCACTAGAGGAGAACGAACGCCAGCTCTCGCTGATCCTGAACAACGTCTCCGACGTGATTTTTTCAGTTGCAGTGGAACCCGGGGGCGTTTTCCGTTTTTCTTCGGTCAACCGCCGTTTTTTGGAGGTGACCGGACTCCGTGAAACCCAGATCGCAGGTGTTCTCGTTCGGGACATCGTCCCCGCCACCGCTCATGCCCTGGTTTTTCAGAAGTATGATGAGGCTATCCGAAGCCGGCTGCCTGTTTCCTGGGAGGAAACCTCGGAGTATCCCAGCGGCAGGAGAGTCGGCCACGTCACGGTCGTCCCAGTCTTCGACCCGCACGGAATCTGCACTCAACTGGTCGGAATGGTCCACGACATTACCGAGCGCAAGCGGACAGAGCAGCGGATACAACGTCAGATCGAGAGGTTCTCCGCCCTCCGTGCGATAGACCTTGCCATAAGTTCGATTCTCAATATCCGCGTCACGCTTCAAATCTTTATTGAACATGCAATAAGCCAGTTGAGAGTGGACGCTGTCTCTGTGCTTCTGCTCAACCCGCATACCAGAATACTGGAATATGCAGCCGGCCAGGGGTTTAGAACAAATGCCTTGAAGCATAGTCGCCTTCGCCTCGGGGAGGGGTATGCCGGTACGGCTGCGCTTGAAAACCGTGTCATAAACGTGCCTGATCTGACGAGAGAAGATACAGGTTTCAAGGGGATGCACCTTCTTGAAGGCGAAGATTTTGTCGCGTATTATGGAGTGCCTCTCGTGGCGAAAGGGCATGTAAAAGGCGTGTTGGAGATCTTTCACAGAGACACGCTTCAGCCTGACGAGGAATGGTTTGAGTTTCTCAACGGCCTCGCCCTGCAGGCAGCTATCGCTACCGACAATAATTCGCTCTTTAATGACCTGGAGCGTTCCAATATAGAGCTCTCAGTGGCTTACGACAGTACTATTGAGGGCTGGTCACGAGCCCTTGACTATCGTGATAAAGAGACAGAGGGACACTCTCAACGTGTTACGGAATTGACAATGAGGATCGCCCGTGAAATGGGGATGACCGAAGATCAGCTCCTACATGTCAGGAGGGGAGCTCTTCTTCACGACATAGGGAAGATGGGAATACCCGATGCCATCCTTTTGAAACCCGGTCCTCTCTCGGAAGAAGAGTGGAAGGTTATGCGTCTTCATCCGGTCTACTCTTATGAACTTCTCTACCCCATAGCTTACTTGAGACCCGCTCTCGATATCCCTTATTGCCATCACGAAAAATGGGATGGGAGCGGCTATCCCAGAGGGCTCAAGGGTGAGCAGATACCCCTTTCGGCAAGGATCTTTGCTGTGGTGGATGTCTGGGATGCGCTTTGCTCAAAGCGTCCTTACCGTTCCGCGTGGAGCGAGGAGAAGGCGAGAGAACATATTCTCTCTCTGTCAGGAATACAATTCGATCCAAAGGTTATAGATTCTTTTTTCAAGATGCGACCTTGAGTGGTAGGAGGGGAAGTTCTCGCTCGATATCAGTCCGAAGAATATTTGATTCCGATCGTAACCTCGAGTCCATGCAAAAAAGGCATTATGCGGACTCCAGGAAGGAGCTGAAAAAAACATTCATCTCTTTTATGAGGTCTTTCTGGAGCGTAGTTCTGGATAAAGCGCGCATTATTAGAAAAAGGGGTCTGACGCAACCTTGCTTCCTGCAGTCCTCACCGATGCGTTTTGTCACTGACACAAGATTTCTATTGGCATTAGATAGCACGCAAGAATCACTGAGATCATGATTATATGAAAACAAGTTTCAAGATTGCGAAGATCCTGAAGATCAGCCCCATCTTCAATCCTCATCTTACCATCGACGAGGGCGTCTTCCGATACTCCACACGGAAGGGATTTGAGAAATAGAATCTCCTTGTCATGAGCCTGATTCCAAGATGCATTTAGCCTTTCAAAGAGTGAAGCGAAAAGTCCTGGGTAACTGAATAACAGTGCCGTTAACGACTTCTGTAATGAATGAGGTCAATGGGCGGATCCCGGTATGAGGCCGGGACCGCCTCGGGTGAAGGAACTTATTTCTTCTCTTCCTGTTTCTTCTTGCTGACCTTTTTGTGTTTTCTGCCAGTTAAGTAAGCCACTGTGGGTGCCCAGGCGAAGGTTGCACTCCTTGCCGCGAGTCTTATCGCCCTGCCGCCCACTTCAGCTCCAAGGGCAGAAAAAAACGCAACGGGAAGCGTCACCACATAGGCAAGGCCGATGAAGGGAGCAGCCGCTATCTTGCCCACTGTCTTGAACACATTCCGGTAGCCTGTCCTTTTCATGAACTCAATATCGTCTTTCCCCCCATTTACCACCGTAGCAAAGGGCTTGGGTTTCAACACTTCTGCAAACAGAATATACCCAGCAATGAAAAGTATGGAGATAATGTACTCGACTCCTTTTATATGGGTTATGTAATCGTACATTGTATGCATTTTTTTCTCCTTTCTAATGATAAACTGTTTATAATTCCAGCCCGGCCCTATGATTTGTCCTCTTTTCTCTTCAAAGCCTTCTTCCTCCCTGAAAGATGGGCCTCCATGGGCCTCCAGTTGAGGGAGATGAGATTGCCTCCCAGATTCGCCATACCTGCCAGGGCCTTCTTCCCCGCTAGTGCCAACACGGTGGCCATTGCAATGAATGGCAGCGCGATCACATACAGCAGCCCCATGAGGGGCGCCATTGCCAACTTACCGACTACATGCTCCTTATGTCCTGCCATTGCTTTCATTTTCTTCACCCCTTTCTTGGTTAATTCCCTTTCTTGATTTCACTTTATCACAGTCCAACAGGGAATATAATTGGGAAAAACTCCTAGTTCAAAGAGAAATGTTTCCTAAAGTGATATGAAAAGCTCTGTATGATCCCTCCTGTCAGCTCACCTCAGCATGTGCGTCTCGCATCACGTCATGATGTCATGAACACCGCGGTTATTAAGGACTGCAACTGACGAGAGATTTATCCCACTCTACGCAAGCGGCCCAGGAAACCCAGAACTATTCCATTTGTTCTCAAGTGCCACCAGCATAATGGCCTGAGGTTTGAGTTACTACTGGGGCTCAACAGTCAACGGCTCGATTACTCAAAAAAAGTGTATTTTCTCCAATAGTACTCACGGCCATTGAACTACCTCCACATGTTTGCATTGCATGTTGGCAATGGCAGAAACTCCTGTCACTCATAGTTATTTTTTTGCATTCCTGCGAAAAGGAGCCCTTCATTCCTCAGCTTTGCAAATACGCTCCCCTAAAGGTCTCTTTCATTTCAATGTGTTTGAGCCTGGCATGGAATCTGCTTTATTATTTGTGAAGTCAGATAAAAGGAGGAAACGAAGATGAAAACAAGAGAGACAGCAAAGAAAATGGCTTACATAGGGGCGGGTGCGGGAGTGGTCCTTTTTGTGGTACTGGGGCTTCTTCCCGGTTCGTTTCTTGGCGGGGTAATCGGTCTCAATATGGCGGGTGCCCTTT
>CAZNTS010000356.1:0-4446 GCA_964576045.1 uncultured Nitrospiraceae bacterium
CGCCGTGATGCCTGCAGCCCTCAAGTACGTTCAGGAACCCGCTGATGTTGCTGTCTATATAGGAATAGGGGTTGACCAGCGAGTACCTCACACCCGCCTGGGCTGCGAGATTGACGACGATATCGAACTTCTCTTCCCCGAAAAGCCCCTCCATGCCGTTTCGGTCGGCAAGGTCGAGTCTCACCGGCTTGAAGTTCTTTTCCCTTGCGATTTGTCTCAGCCTGTTGATCTTCAGGTGCACGTCATAGTATTCATTCAGGTTATCGAGACCGACCACCTTGTGCCCGCGTTCAATAAGTGCCTTGCACAAATGGAACCCGATGAACCCGGCAGCGCCAGTAACCAAAATTTTATAACTGTCCAATGTCCGATGTTCAACGTTCAAAGTTTCACCCGAATATATCCGTGCTTCGGTTCAAACTCGCTTATCAACACACATTAATATTACCGAAATATTACCGATCTTCATCGTAAGTTTTAACTTCGACTGCTGAACTCTGAACCGGCCTCACTTCCCGCCTCAAGGTCTCAATCTCCTCAAGGAGCCTGTGGTACTCATTAAGTTTTCTCTGGAGGAAGCTGTATGTCTGGACAATCTTCGCGCTGATGCCTTTCGGGGTCAACACGTACATATAGGCAATCTTGTTCCGCGAATTCTTGAACCTGCTTGCCTTGATGTAACCGGCCTTCAGCAGGGCGTTCACAAGATAATTCGCTCTGCCCAGACTGAGACCCATCTTCTTCGATAGGTCACGCTGTGAAAGGGTCCCGTCCCTCGCAAGTTCACGAAGCGCCTTAAATTGTAATTCGTCCATCAGCAAATAGACTTATCAAGATTTGTTGAGACAATATGAGGAATTCTTGAGATTCCCCGCACTCACTCTCAGGTTGAAACGCCTGGCGTTAGAGCATAGATATCAACTGCCATTTTCTTGCCTGCTTGCCGGAGTTCAAGATCCTCAAAATTCTTTTTTCCAGACATAAGGTCTCTTCTCATAATCTCAATTCTCGCTTTCGTTGGCGGTCTCTAATCTCTTAGTCTCTTGATTTCTTCCAGAAACGGGCAGGCTACCGCCGTTTCCTGTCAGGACGACAGGAAAAAACAACAAAGAATTTCGTGCGTTCAGGCACTGAACTAATATAAAATATCTACTGAAAAAGGTCAACATCAAAAAGCTCTAAGTTCAGAGTTTATAGGATCAAGAGTCATCTGATTCGCACAGACCACAATGCAACTCGACACTAAATGTTGCACCTTGCACATTTGAAGATTCAAGGGCTATGCCTTCGTTATTGACCGCTTTTCAATGTCCACCGTGCAATAAAGGGCATCGAGGAGAATCATAGAGCGTTCTCTTCCTGGAATATCCCTTTCGAAGATGCCGTAGAAGTCCTTGAAAGGGCCTTCCTTGATCAGGACACGCTCCCCCCTCCTGATATCTTCATGTGCAGGCATCACGACATCACCTTTCATCCTCTCCTTTATCGCATCGATGATCTCTTGGGGGACAGGCAGCGGGTTCTCTTTACCAACAATGTACTTCACTCCACGGGTGTATTTGATCATGTGGCTTGTCGTCTCACTATCAAAAAACGCAAAGACATAAGAAGGGAAAAACTGCTCCGTGACCTCGGTATATTTGCCCCTAACACGTTTCCGCACCCTTATTTTAGGACAGAGGATCTCTATGCCGGCGTTACCGAGAAGCCGTGCAGTCGATCCCTCAGATCTCGGCTTTGTATAAATGACGTACCAGTTCATCTCAATCAGCACCGCTCTATACTAATATGTCCGGGGCCTTACTTGTCCCTAAACACATTCCTTGAGTATTTTCGCCGGGTTTTCGAAAAAAAGCTTCCCGGCCATCTCGTCTCCAAAAAATCTTTTCACCTCCCTGTACGCCCTTGATAGTATGGGTGGCCTTGTGTCCGCATTGTGCGCGTCAGAGGCGATTATGTCAGCAAGCCCCTCTTTTATCATTGCGAGGCTTGCGCCCCTTATCTCCGGACCGAATCCCCCCGTAATGCTCATTGCGGTTATCTGGAAAATGGCGCCTCCGTCCCTCAAACGTGACAGCACAGTGAAGTCATGCATGAGCCGCAGGTGTCTCTCTGGGTGAGTGACCACAGGGGTGATACCCTGGAGCCTCAGGTCAGAGAGAAGGCCTTCAATGTTAGCAGGTATTATGAATTCAGGAAACTCTATGAGCATGTACCCGGAACCCTGAAGTGTCGGGATCTGGCCGGATCTCGCTCGCGCTGCGAGGTCCGGGGTTATCCGTACGTCCGCGCCGTAAAACAGTTCGATGCCCTCCGGAAGGCGTCGTCTCATATCCTCCACTGATGAGATGATCTTAGTTAGGTCATTTGGGAACAGACCATCGGCGATATGGGGGGTGGCAAAAATACGGGATATGCCGTCCTGCCTGGCGATGCCGAACATCCTCAGCGACTCATCGATATCTGAAGGACCATCATCGATCGAGGGCAGGATATGACAGTGTATGTCGACAAAATTCAAGCCCGTCTGCGGCTCCACTGCATTTATATTATTTGAGACAGGTAGGGAGAATCAAGTCGTCGACGCATATCATAGATTTTTGCATTTTCGATCCGCGCAGTGCTAAACTTTATGTTCGAATGGAACTCCACACTCTGGACATATCAAGACTGAGAGAACTTCTCGACAAGAAAGAGATAGCGGCTGTGGATATCCTTGATTCGGTCCTTTCAAGGATCGGCGCTGTCGAAGACCGGATTAAGTCGTTTGTCACGGTGACCGGCGAAAAGGCCCGTGAAATGGCTGTACTAGCTCAGTCGCTGCTTGACAAGAACCTCTCGACGCCCCTTCTGGGCATCCCTTTGGCGATCAAGGATAACATGTGCACGAAGGACATCCTGACTACATGTTCTTCAAAGATACTCGCGAACTTTGTTCCACCTTACGAAAGTACCGTGACGTCCAGACTGACTGCGCAGGGGTATGTTCTCGTGGGTAAGACCAACCTCGACGAATTCGCCATGGGGTCATCCACCGAAAATTCCGGTTTCCATACGACAAGAAATCCCTGGGACACCGGAAGGATACCGGGTGGAAGCAGCGGGGGCTCAGCAGCGGCAGTCGCGGCAGACGAATGTATCGCGGCTCTCGGTTCCGATACCGGTGGATCCATCAGACAACCTGCTTCTCTCTGCGGGGTCGTTGGATTGAAGCCGACATACGGCCGCGTGTCGAGGTACGGCCTTGTCGCATTTGCCTCGTCCCTAGACCAGATTGGCCCTCTCACGAAAAATGTTAGGGATTCCGCCATCCTTATGAACGTGATCTCCGGCCATGATCCTTGTGATGCCACATCTGCACCCGGCGAAGCGCCTGATTTCACGCATGTTCTGGGCCGGGAGATAAAGGGCCTGAAGGTGGGCATACCAAAGGAATACTTCATCAAGGGCATGGATGCGGCCGTTGATTCCTCGGTGAAGGCCGCCATTTCTCAACTCGAATCCCTAGGCGCGATACCGGTCGAGATCTCGCTGCCCCACACGGGATATGCGGTGGCCACATATTACCTGCTCGCCACGTCCGAGGCATCGTCAAACCTTGCACGTTATGACGGCGTAAAATACGGTTTCAGAACCACGGGGAAAGACCTCCTCGACATGTATATGACCACAAGGGCAAGGGGGTTCGGTGCAGAGGTAAAGCGTCGGATAATACTCGGCACCTATGCCCTATCATCCGGCTATTACGAGGCATATTACAGAAAGGCGCAGCAGGTGAGGACGCAAATCAAGAAAGATTTCGAAGACGCGTTTAACCTCGTCGACCTTATCGTGACCCCCACATCTCCCACCGCGGCGTTCAGGATAGGTGAAAAGGCGGATGACCCGCTGCAAATGTATCTGTCTGACATATTCACGATCTCAGTGAACCTTGCGGGAGTGCCGGGGATTTCGGTTCCGTGCGGCTTCACGCCGGACGGCCTTCCGATAGGAATGCAGCTAGTCGGCAAACACTTTGACGAGGCGACCATGTTGAAGGTGGCGTATGCCTTTGAACAATCAACCGAGTGGCATAAAAGAAAGCCTGAACTGTCATGAACTATGAAGCGGTGATAGGTCTTGAGGTCCATGCGCAGATGCTTACCGGTTCCAAGATGTTCTGCGGGTGCTCCACAACGTTCGGTGCAGAACCGAATACCCAGACCTGTCAGATATGCATAGGCATGCCTGGTGTGCTTCCGGTGATGAACAGGAAATCGCTTGAATTCACTATAAGGACGGGCCTCTCCACGAACTGCACTATCTCTCCTTATAGCCGGTTCGCAAGGAAGAACTATTTTTATCCCGACCTTCCCAAGGGCTACCAGATAAGCCAGTATGAACTTCCGATCTGCGAACGCGGGTATCTAGATATCACTGTGGAGGGGGTAAGAAAAAGGATCGGCA
>CAZNTS010000357.1:0-3535 GCA_964576045.1 uncultured Nitrospiraceae bacterium
AGCGTGAAGGATAGTGTGATTAAAAGGCTCTTGGGTCTGTTTATCTATCAAGAACCAGAGATTTTCTCCAGAATCTAAGGGGGCCCGTACCGCGGCGACATGATTGAACCGTATTCTGTTCATCTGTCGCAAATCCTAACATATCTTTACATGAAATGCAATAGTATCTTTTAAGGCGGGGAATGATTGTTACTTGGATTCAGCTTTACAAACTTTACATGCTATTAGATAGCTCTTTTGTAGCCTGTGCTCACAATCACGTTGTCCTTTACGATAACCGCACCGTATCTCCTTCGAAGGCAGGTTGAGCGCGATGATACCACCATCGAGATCTCGATGAAATATTCGTCCCACGAAGGTCTCCTGGAAAGCCGCTTGCCGTTATCCCTATCCATTTATCCTCCCTGTAAAATGGAACATGCAATTGACGCAGGCGTGGTGTTGGCTGTCGCCCTCCTCTGTATATGGGATGCAGATGCGGGGATGAAGCAGCAAAATCGCGTCACTCAACCGCACTTGGTGAATCCACAGTTATGGCAGACGGCACAGCCACCTTCATGCTCCACGGCCCCGCCGCACTCCGGACAGGCACCGATAAAAATGACCTCTTTATCGTGTTTGCCGTTCCCTCCGTCTCCCTTTGAATGGTATTTTTCAAGTGCCTTTGCAATAGCATCCGAGCAGGAAAGGACCGGTCCCCCGGCGTGCCAGACAGGCTGGTTGCAGCGGACTCCCTTAAGCTGTTTAACGATTTCGTGAGGATCTATGTTTGAACGCAGGGCAAGAGATATAAGCCTGCCTATGGCCTCTGCCTGGCTTGATGCACACCCCCCTGCCTTTCCCATGCTCGTGAAGAGTTCAAAGAGATGTCCCTCCTCATCTTCCGTGATCGTGACATAGACGTTCCCGCATCCTGTTCTGATGAGCCTTACTGTTCCTGTGAGCACTTCCG
Source organism: uncultured Nitrospiraceae bacterium (assembly GCA_964576045.1). Lineage (GTDB taxonomy): Bacteria > Nitrospirota > Thermodesulfovibrionia > Thermodesulfovibrionales > UBA9159 > CAZNTS01. The sequence continues at coordinate 953 of CAZNTS010000357.1, forward strand.
GTCTCCTGCGGGGCACAATCTTCTGTCTCTCAAGGCCGGAGGACGACTCTTTCTTTTCCGTCTTGCCGGTTGCGAGCACCTGCTCTTCCCTGGAGCCGTCACGGTATACAGTTACGCCTTTGCAGCCGAGCTTGTATGCGAGGAGATACACGTCTTCCACATCTTTCGGTGTTGCGTTGTGCGGGAAGTTCACCGTTTTCGAGACCGCGTTGTCCACATATTTCTGGAAGACCGCTTGCATTTTTGTATGCTCGAGGGGTGTGATATCGTGGGCGGTGACAAAGAGCTGCTGCACGTCCACAGGGATTTCTTCAGAGCCGCAGAGGCTTCCTTTTTCCGCCACCTTCTCCAAAAGCTGTCTCGACCAGAACCCTCTTTCTTTTGCCGCTTCTTCGAAGTAGGGGTTCACCTCGATGAGTTTCGTACCCTCCATTACGGTTCTGACGTAAGAGACCGCAAAAAGAGGCTCTATGCCCGAGGAGCAACCCGCAATTATGGAAAGCGTGCCTGTCGGGGCGATCGTGGTGACCGTAGCATTCCTAAGACGGACCTTTCCCTCATAGATGCTTCCTTCATAGTTAGAGAAGACGCCGCGTTGCTCGGCAAGCGCAGCAGAGGCGTTCCTTCCTTCTTTCTGTATGAACTCCATCACTTGCCCGGCAAGGGAAACCGCACTGGCCGAGTTATAGGGGATCCCCAGCCGAATGAGCATGTCTGCCCATCCCATGACTCCCAGGCCTATCTTCCGGTTTGCCTTTGTCATCTTATCGATCTGGGGAAGAGGATATTTATTTGCATCGATAACATTGTCCAAAAAATGGACCGCCTTCCAGATAACATCTTTCAGTGTTTCCCAGTCGACCTCGTACAGTTCAAAGTTCGGGGTGCGGGGTTGGGAAGGTTCAGTGTTTCTTTCGCTCATGACCCCTGGTTCCTGACCCCGGACCTTTTTCACCATCTTCGACAGGTTTATCGAACCGAGATTGCAGGACTCAAATGGCAGAAGGGGCTGTTCCCCGCAGGGGTTCGTGGACTCGATCTCCCCGAGTCGCGGGGTGGGGTTCGATTCATTAAGGCGGTCAAGGAATACTATACCTGGCTCTCCGTTCTTCCAAGCGTGGTTCACGATGAGATTGAAAACTTCCCGTGCCTTCAGCTTCTTAGCCACCTGTTTCGTCCTCGGGTTAATAAGAGGGTACTCGCGGTCTTCCCTAAGTGCCTTCATGAACTCTTCTGTGAGTCCCACGGATATGTTGAAATTGTTAAGTTTGTTGTTTTCGTCCTTGCAGGTGATGAATTCGAGTATGTCGGGATGGTCTACCCTGAGAAGGCCCATGTTGGCGCCGCGTCTCGTGCCGCCCTGCTTGACAGCCTCCGTTGCGGTATCGAAGACGGTCATAAATGATATGGGGCCGGAGGAGATGCCCTTTGTGGAACCTACGACATCCCCATTGGGCCTCAGGCGGGAAAAACTGAAACCGGTGCCCCCTCCTGACTTATGGATTATGGCCGCACTTTTCACCGCATCGAAGATGGAGTCCATCGAGTCGCCCACAGGAAGGACGAAGCAGGCGCTGAGTTGGCCCAGTCTTCTACCAGCGTTCATCAGAGTCGGGCTGTTCGGGAGGAAGCAAAGAGAGGTCATCATCCCGTAAAATTCCTCTTCTGTCTTCTCGACCTCCTCAGGTGTCTTTCCGTAACCCGCATCCGCGGACGCCACCGCCCTAGAGATCCTCCTGAACATCTCTTCAGGATTTTCGACGATCTTGCCCTCTTCGTCTTTTTTGAGGTATCTCTTTTCGAGGACCTTAAGTGCATTATGGGTCAGGCTGAGACCATTCATGACTTTCATAAATTCCTCCCTCTAAATATTTACGGTGGGTGTTCCCAGCCGATTGTCTATAAATGCCGCAAGCAATGATGCTTGCTGTAAAAGCATTCTTTTCTGTTGTTCTAAGTGGAGGGACGGCCTTTGAACTCCCCCTTTTGCATTCTCTCAGTGTTAATCAAGACGTTGTATTTTTTTATTACCCAGAGTAGATTTAACCACAATATATTGTATCTGTCAAGAAAAAAATAGGAAAAATGTAACTATTTGATTTATATTGACTTTAGCTGTGAAACCAGTGTTGGTCCTTTGTGAGTTTTGACAGAAAAGGTTTTGGAGGGTTATAATTTTTGATGTACAAGAAATACAGTGATCTTGGATGAAATCTTCCCGTTTTCGCAAGTTCCTTTTCATTACCTTGGCCGCCGTGTTCATCGGAATATCAGCCGGTGCCTATTTTGCTTTAGCAAAGGGTGTTCCTTCTGTTGAAGAACTCAAACAGTATAAGGCAGTGCCGGGCACAAAGATCTATGCGGATGATGATACGCTCATCGGAGAACTCAAGATAGAAAAAGGTGTCTTTGTGCCGCTGAACCGCATGCCCCAATACCTGGTGAATGCGGTGGTGGCTGTGGAAGACTCACGCTTCTGGAAACACAAGGGCATTGACTATGTTGCCATCGTGCGGGCCGCGGTGAAGGACGTTCTCCATGTGGGCCTTAAGGAGGGCGGCAGCACCATCACGCAGCAGCTCG
>CAZNTS010000358.1:0-9189 GCA_964576045.1 uncultured Nitrospiraceae bacterium
GCTTCAGAATATTTGGAGGTATTCGGCCTTGTGGAATGGAAGGACGAGCTCATTAGCAGCTTTTCGATGGGGATGAAGCAGAGACTTCTATTGTCGGCAGCATTTATGAGAGGCCCGAAGGTCATTATACTCGATGAGCCACACAACGGCCTCGACCCGAAAGGAGTGAGGCTCCTAAAGGATATTCTTTTCAGGCTCAGGAATGAAGGAAACACAATAATCATTTCAACACACATCATTGCTATTGCAGAGGAAATTTGCGACAGGATCGCAATCATTAATAAGGGCTGCATTGTTGCCCAAGGTTCAAATGAAGACCTGAAACATTACGCGAGATCTTCGGACAAGACTCTGGAAGACATATTCCTGCGTCTCACCGCGGATTATGATTATAGGGAATTTGTCAAATGAAAGAGTTGTGCACACTCCTAGCGCCTGCGTTCTGGTCGATGAGAAACAGCATAGTGAGGTTTGATAGGTCTTTTTATAAGAAAGTCTTTTTCTATTTTTTGTCCTGCGGTCTTTTTCTTTTTCTTGTCACTAGCCTGATGAATGCCGGCATGAGACGGCTCCAGAGTCTGTCTTCTGACGTATTCAATGTCCTCCTCGTGAAGGGATACTCTCTCATTTTCGTCATTATATTTTTCATTCAGATTGTCGACGGATTTGTCGTATCCCTAAATACCTATTATCAATCGAGAGATCTGGAGGGGTTAATCACTTCGCCGGTAAGCAGGACGGCCCTGTTTTTTTCAAGGCTGTTCGAAACTCATATAAAGGCATCCTGGATGCTTGTTATCTTTGGCGTGCCTCTGTTGGTTTCCTCCGGACTTCTTTACCATGCGGGGTTTTCTTATTACATCTATGCTACGGTGGTATTTGCGGCCTTTTCCATAATCCCCGTCAATATAGGCACTATAATGACAATGTTTGTGTCTAGTCTTTTCTCTGTAAGACGCTTTAAAAAGCTGCTTGTGTCCGCAAGCATCGTTGTGGTTGTACTTCTTGTCACCTTGCTCAGGGTCCTTAAACCGGAACGCTTTGTCAACCCTGAGCTCTTTGCGAACCTCACGCTTTTCATCAGTGAATTAAGAACCCCGTCCTTCATCCTGTTGCCTAGCAGATGGCTGAGTGACTCACTTTTTGCTTTCCTGCGCGGTTCCTTCAATTTCGACGCATTAATTGTTCTTGTCCTTCTGTTTCTCACTTCCTACGTAACCTCGATACTCCTGCTGGGCATTTTCAAGAAGTGCCACTACAAGGGATGGACGTTGCTACAGGAGGGTGATATCATTCTCCGAGGGAGAGTAGCCCGAGCCCGTCGGAGCATTACCTTCCCGTGGCGGCAGGCAGTCGGCTCTGTCATAGGGACGCTTTCCAAGGCTATCGGAGTCCAAAGCGCTGTGCTCGTCAAAAAGGATTTTCTCTCCCAACTGAGAGATGCCCAGAATGTCCATCAGGTGCTGATTATTGGTTCGTTAATATCAGTCTATTTGTTCAGTGTAGCTTCTCTACCACTGAACTGGGAAGGCTACGCTGTACAGCTCAAATACATAATATCGTTCTTTAATCTCGGGCTAGTCCTTATTATCGTGGCGGCCATCTGTTCAAGGCTTGTGTATCCCGTCGTTTCTTCAGAGGCTATTTCATCATGGATCATGAAGACATCTCCGATGACGCCGAAAAGGTATGTTTGGACAAAGTTTTTTTTCTTCTTAATTCCAGTGTTTGTCTTTAGTCAGGTGCTCACGATATTTTCTTCTTTCTTCATCGGTATCGAAGGGGCATTTAGAACACTTATCATCGTGACCACAGCTCTGTTAAGCATGTCTCTTGTGAGTATTGCCATTACCTTCGGCGTCTCCGAGTTCAAACTAGGAGCCGTTGCAAACCAAGAACAGGTAAGAGCAGGGAGCACTGCCTACATGTTTGTTTCGGTTTTCCTTATACTTTTTACTCTAGCTCTGGAGATCGTTCCGATATTCCTTTATTTTCTCAAAGAAGCCACTAAGGGAGAATTTACTCAGAGGGGTTGGCAGGTAGCTGCGATGGTGATTGTAACGGTACTCTTAGCGAATTTAGTTGCAACCCTACTTTCAATCCGTCTGGGCATTAAGAGATTTGGCAAACTGGATTGACTTAGTAACGAGAAAATCAATATTCAGACACACTGACAGGGAATCATACCTTTCATATTTGTTTTATCCCTCTATTTTTCTAAGAAGCTGATCTATGCTGGTCTGCAACGGATGGTTGCCTTTTGCCAATGATCTTGCCATTGAGAGGTATTTCTTCGCCTTTTCAGAGTCTCCGGAATTGAAATATATTTTCCCAAGATTGAACGCTGCATAAAGATTATTTCGATCCAGGTCGAGGACACGTTCATAATACTCCGCTGCCTTCTGGTATTTGTGTGTCGCCGCGTAACAGATACCGATGTTCCCTGTGGCTCCAATATTATTGGGCTTTAAAGCCAGTGACCTTTCAAAAGCACGGATCGCCTCTTCGTACTTGTCCATTCTCATATAGAGGTTCCCCAAATTGTACCAAGCATCCCAGGCTGACGCATCAAGCCCCAGCGATTTCCGGAAGAGCTCTTCCGACTCGTTATACAGGCCGAGTTGGTAAAGAAATTCCGCAAGATCAGCATGCGGCCTTGGATTTCCAGGTTCGTTGAGTACCCTCTGCCTGAGTTCCTGGAGCTTTGGCATCAAACGATATCTGACGCGGTCAACCCCTTCCCGTGCTTTTTTGGTATATTCATTCAATGGGTCCTGACTTTTGGCACTGAAGACTCTTAGATAGTGCTGTAATGCAAGCATATCAGAGCCTGTCTTTTCATATGCCTCGGCGATGTACAAATGAGCCTCTTTTAAGGCTACTGCGCCTTCAGACAATGCTTTTTGATAGGCAGTGACCGCTTCTGGATACTTTCCGGACAAAAAAAGATATCTGCCCAGAAAGAGATCATAATTATAACTTCCTGTTCTTTCTCTATCTTCTCTGAGATACGCCAGCGCTTTCTCATATTCGCCACGGTTCCATAGAGCCGTCGCCAGAGCTTCGCGATCCATCTCCGGATTTAGCGAGAGGGCCGACTCGAAAAGGGTTACATTGGAGCGCCAGTCCAATGTTCTGGCAAAACAGAGGGAGGCCCAGACCGCTATTATTCCCAGGGCTAGAGAGACGGTCACTTGCTTCTTTGTCTCGGCAACCTTGAGAAGCGACGCTAAGATAATTCCAAATCCTAACACAGCCATATACGCATATCGGTCCGCGACGATAGGGCTTGTTGGGAAAATATTGAGTGCTGGAACTAGGGAGAGGAAAAACCATACGACTGCCACGGAGAGCATGCGATATCCCTTTTTCCAACACCATACAGTAAGCACCAAAGACAGCACGAAGAGAAAAAATAAAAACATGACCAAGGCAATTCCCGTCGACTCAAATGATAAGGGATACTCAATGCTCAAGGGATAGGGCACGATGAGCTTTTTTATATAGAAAAAGGTAATCTGTAGCGCTTTTGACAGCAACGTTTTCAGATTGCTGCCTCCATAGCGGAAAATATTCTCGTTCACAACATTTGAAACAGATGCCATTGTGAAATGAATCCAAATCGCCAGCGCGTCCAAAACAAAGAATAGAGAGAGCAGGAGACTTTTTCTTCTGACCGAAAAAGTGGTTTTTGGAATAAGCAGCACAATCGCAACAAGAAAGAAAGGATAAAATATAACACTTGCCTTTGAGAAGAGCGAAAAGACAAAGAACAGTGCGGACGAATAAAGCGAGAGAGTGCTTTTTTTGTAGATTCCTGAAATACAACAGTTGAAAGAGATGAACAGAAACAGACCGGCCAGGATATTATTTCGTGCGGCAATAAAATTGACAACCTCGGTGTGCAACGGATGAAGGGCAAAAATTAACGTGCTCCAGAAAGCGATAAAGTTTTCTCTCTCTTCTCCCAGGACACGAGACAGGTTTTCGACCATTCTATACATAGGGATTAGACTAACAAGGTATAAGAGAAGGTTTGTCAGGTGAAACCCGAAGGGTTTCATCCCCCAAATCTGTGCATCAATAGCTAGAGTGATATCCCGGACAGGGAGGTATTCGAGGGCGTTGGCCTTGGAAAAGAAAATTGTTCCGATTGAAAATGATCGGTAGGCATCGTTATATACCATCAAGACCCAGTCATCCCAAACAAACTCATTTCTCAAAGAAATTAGATAGACCATTCCTGCAGAAGCAAGGATAATCCACATATTGCTCACGGAAAGCAGATTCCAAAGGCTGGATTTCTTGCCGGTCAATTCTTAACTCGATCAAAAAAGATGTTACACATCCTCTTCCTGTGTGCTACTCATTATTCTTCAAGTTTCTTCAACCACTCCATTATAACGGGATTATTTGGATCCCTCCGATATGCCATTTCAAAGGCCCTCTTAGCGTTGTTGATTTTATTCATCTTGAGAAAGACCTTCCCAAGAGTTATCAAGTAATGGGGATTTGTACTGTTCTTTATCGCCCCGGCGGATGCTTGGGCAATAATCGTATTGAACCCTTCAATCCTGTCTTTGGTAAATGCCCTGATGATCGATGCATTATCGCCTGTCTTCTTAAGGAAAACGAGTGAAAGATGATCGCTGTATACCAGTGTCCAGTCATCCGCTTCAAGCAGCTTCTCAACGATTGGATAGATGTCCCCACCTGGCATAAGAGGGGGCATGACGATGTAAGTGACAGCATATTTGTTCAAGGCATCATTCCAGGAACCATTTCTTCCCGAAATTGTTGAGGCGATGGTCTTATAATCCTCATATACATCGGGTTCCAATGACCTTCCGTCAATAAAGACTTTCTTGTCTGGATAAAGTCGCCATATCAGGTATCCTCCAAATCCGTATTCATTAAACATATTTCCGCCAATTCTTAAGTCGGAGAGAAAGTCCGCCGCCCCCTTTGGCGTGGCAAAGAAGGTATCCTCCCTGAACTCATATTTTGCAAGGGCGGGTATCGAGCTTAAAATTAGGGATATTCCGATGAGAAGGGCAATCAGATACAAGAGACTCTCCTTTGGCTTAAGAAACTTAGTAAACCTTTTCAATCGGCGTTCCTCTTCTATTTTCATGACTATCCTTGCAAGGATTGGCGCTGCTATGGCCATATAAAATATTAGATATCTGATCGCGACAAAGCTCATAATAGTGAAAACGATGAGCAATGCCATATGGAGGAGTCCAACTTTTTTTAAGTAGCACAGACTCAATAATGAAAGGGCAAGGAATGCAAGGTAGGAGTAATCAATTGGTGAGAACCTTGTAAAATAAACAGATAAAGTAGGCATGAATTCTACAATGGCCTCGGAATGTTTTTCCATAGATGTAAACCCTCTAAAGACACCCAGACCATCAGGGTTAAGGAGAGAGGCAAGAAAGGCGAGAACCCATACTACAAAAAGTCTTTTAAATCTTCTTGCAGTAGCATCTTTATTAAGAATGGAGAGAAAGCCCTCTACTGCAAGGTAGAGGGAAAGAAGCATAAGACAGACGACGTAACCAGGATGCATGTTTGATAAGAGCAGTGTTATAGCTGGAACGAAATATATCTTTGCCGACCTGTTTACCCGGAAGTCTTCAAGAAGGTAAAGGGTTATCGAAAAAAATACGAAAGTGAATAATTGTGGCCTCTCTCCTATGAAGCCTTTCGATACGACGAATACGCCGGCCGTCATTATCAGCGACAGCAAATCGGAAGCGCCCTCCTTTTTTATAGTCAGGAAGACGAAGGAAAGAAACAGGAGCATCAAGAAAGACCGTAACATAATAATGCCCTTTAAACTCCATAGGGTGAAAACCTTGTAAAAGATCACCTGTGCGAGCCAGTAACCTCTTAAGATAAGTGATTTTCGCTGTGTCGGCGCCTCATGTGACGTATAAGCAAAAGGGTCGCTTTGGGGCAGGGATTTCTGTTCCACAATATACTTCCCAGTTGAAAGATGCCACCAGAAATCGTAATTGTAGACGTGTCTTTGAATGAAAGTGACAAGAAAGAATATGAAGAACATTAAAACCGTCAGGAACTTTATTGCTGAAACAAGTCTATGGTCCTTTTTTAGGAATGACATGATGAACTAACTGTTATTATTCCTTCTGATAACATCAAAAATAATTTTCACATTTCCGGACCCAATGGCTCGCATGATTATACCACGGACCTCATCAAACGAAGGTTTTGAAAAGATTAGGTCCATGTTGTGGAAGATTCGGGCCACCTGTTGTTGTCCTATAATTCGGGTGCCGTTTTATCATCATTGATAAGCCGAACTTGATTCGACTATGGCGTTTTCATTTGGGCAGTTCAGACTGGATATACGTGTCCATCAAGAGAGTGTATGCCCGGGCCTGCTTCCATAATCTATCGAGGGCCGGCGTCTTCAATAATGAGGTCGGCTCCAGGAGGTTTGACTTATTCTTTTGCAATCGGTAAAAAAGCGGCTTGTCCTGCATCACGACGCAGCCATCTTTATTCATTGCAGTCTTATTATCGTTTATTGCGAAATAATCTGCATGAGAAGTTGAATCAAACAGGTTGATACCCGTATTGAGATACGTTGCTTCAGACAGGGATAGGTTGAATATGCTCGGAAAGATGTCCTTGTGCGAAGCAAACCTTTTTGTGTCAGGCGCGACATCCGGACGATACTTAGCAGGCACGTACATGATAAGCGGAACACTGAGTTTCTGAAAGAGATGCGTATATGGGAAACCAAATAAGTGCAGCGTGTTATGGTCACCTGTGGCCGCCACAATTGTGCTGTCCGCATAAGGTGAGCGTCTCAGCTTCTCCAAGAAATGTCCCAGCGAATCATTCGCATATTGGTAGGCGCTCAGATTCTTGAGGGCAATGTCCTCGTTGACTTTCAATGTCTTGCGGATTTCGGACGAAATGTGAAGCGGGAACGGCCTGTACGTGGACGGCAAATCGTATGGAGTGTGATTCGTCACGGTCACGGCAAAGATAAATTGCGGCTTTCCGCCAGATTGTGCCAATTTATCAAAGACCCGATCAAAAAGGAACTCGTCAAAAGCACCCCATGTGCCGCTCTGCGTATTTCTGACTTTTGATGAGAGGATTTCTTCGCCTTCGATTGTTTGGAAGTACTGCTTCGGAATAAATTTGTCAAGGTTGGCGAACCGTATGCGGTCGCCTGTAATGAAGCTGGTCTGATAACCGGAGTTCAGGAACGGGCGCGCCACAGAAGAAGCAAAGGATTTATCCGGATAAGAGGTTTGTGCCTCAGCCAGAGATATTCTGGAACGCGCTATCAGCAGTCCCTCCAAGGATTGTACGGTGTTATTGCCAGATGGCAAGAAGTTTCTGAAGACAAAGCAATAGGGTAATTGTTCTTCGAGAGTTCCCAACAGATTCAAGTCTCGGGAGTGTAAGTCGAGATAAAAGTTGCTCATGCTCTCCATCTGGAAAAAGACCACATGGGGAGGATGCTTTTTCAGAAATGGATTGTAAGGTGTTTTTGCGAAGAGAACGTTATTGAGATCGAATCGTCCGTCGGATGATCTGCCTGGCTTCATACCCATCACTTCAAGTGCGGCGTAGATGCCGGTGGGATCAGATGCAATGTTGGTGTCTAGTTTTTTCTTGTGTTCTTCCTCCACAGCTTCTTTGAAAGCAAACGCGCCGTTCATGGCGAGATCATTCAGAAAGAGGTTCGATGAAATATAGTCGTCCTGGTCTCTGCAGATCGGCACAGGCCCGATCGAGCCGCGCAGGGCCAGCACATATAGGCAAATGATAAGTACAACGTACAAGACTTTATGAAACAGGTTTTTTCTGGAGATTTCGCTTTCCGATCTTAATATCTTCTTAATTGCATATGCCAAAAGACTTGTAATTATCACAATAAAAATTAATACGCGAATCACCGGATAATCCGACCAAATTGATGCCAGAATAGTCTTGGTATTGCCGACTACGCCAAAAAGAATGGTATTCAGATGGGACTGGAAAAAGACGTAGAAGAAGAAATCGACAGTTAAAATTAGAAGAAGAATAGAAAAAACCGACGAAATGTACCAGAACATGAATTTCCTTGTGGCACGGTAATATGAGAGAGAGTTTTCGGGAATGATAAGGATCAGCAGGTTCAGGACGAATGGCAGCAGCAATACGTATGCTAGGACAGCAGTGTCAAACCTAAAGCCTGTCCAATAAGCCCGGAAGAGATCTGAACTATAGGCATCCAGTTCCGCCGCACTTCCAAAGGAAAACAACAGCGCGGTGCGAAAGCACATGCACATCGCGAGACCGAGGAAGTATATCTTAAGAAGTTGAACCGTCGCAGTATGATAGATTTTGAAATTGTCCTTGTCCATGTCAACCTTGTTAGCTTTTCATGCGGCTCAGGAGGATCTGATAGGCGGGAAAAAAAGGAATTGATCGCATGATCCTCTCCTATAAAGGTTTTCCCGAGGATTGTTCGATATCGGAATGCAACGTTCGCTTCCTTTAATCTTCGTGTGAGACCGCTTGGCTCAATATACGATAAGTATCAGACACCGTGCAGTTTTCTGATCGGCCTTCATTAGTTTGGATATATCGCTAGAGCTCTAGGTAGAACAAAATCAGAAATTCCTGTTGTTATTACAGTCTATGGCAAAGACATCGTTTACAACCGTCGACTTTGCTATGCCAGTGGCAGTAGCTATAAAACATGGCGTGGTCGCGACTGGTAATGCTGAAGTTTTGCCATTATATGGAACAGCGACTGGACTTGGGAGACCGAGGCCCGCGGTGTTGGTTAGTGAATACGTATAATTGATTCCCATGCCGGGTGGAGAGCCACCAGGAGTAAAACCAGGAAGAGAATTATTAATTAGAGCGCCCGTGCCAGCTGTTGGAGTATAAGCGGCATTTTCCGCAAAGTACTGCGCCTCTAGAAGGCTGAGGTTTTGGAGGTTGGTATATGCCTCCGTACGGGTAGCTTTTAGCTGCGCGCCTGTATATGAGATGACGGCGATTGCCGCGAGTATCCCAATAATAGCGATCACAATAAGGAGTTCAATCAATGTGAAACCCCGGTTTTTCATAATTAGTCTAATTTTACTTTTAATAGCATGTCTTTTCAAGGATTTTTTACAGCCTGTTAAAGCATGAAGATAGTGGAGA
>CAZNTS010000359.1:0-3553 GCA_964576045.1 uncultured Nitrospiraceae bacterium
TACGCTTGAAGCTATTGAAGAGGGGGAGGGGCGGCCCGAGGACATCGACGTGCTTGTGGAGCAGTGCAGACTCCTGGCTCCCGGACTCACGTTCTGCGCCCTAGCGCCGGGTGCGGTCGAACCCCTTCAAAGCGCGCTGAAGTATTTCAGGGAAGACTTCGAGAGGCATATAAGGGAAAAGAGATGTCCGTGGAGAAAATGAGATAGAGGATGGCGACAATTTATATAGATAATAAACCGTATGAAGTGGAGGAGGGTCAGAACCTGCTGCAGGCGTGTCTCTCTCGCGGTTTCGACATCCCTTATTTCTGCTGGCATCCGGCGCTTCATTCGGTCGGCGCCTGCCGGCAGTGCGCAGTGAAGCAGTTCAGCGACGAAAATGATACCATGGGCAAAATCGTAATGTCATGTATGACACCGGTGGCGGACGGCATTCGTATCTCTATAGACGACCCGGAGGTAAAGAATTTCCGCGCGAGCGTTATAGAATGGCTGATGCTCAATCATCCCCATGACTGCCCTGTCTGCGACGAAGGAGGAGAGTGTCATTTGCAGGACATGACTGTCATGACCGGGCATGTCTACCGGAGGAGTCGTTTCAAGAAGCGTACGCACAGGAACCAGTACCTCGGTCCGTTTGTGAACCATGAGATGAACAGGTGTATCCAGTGTTATCGGTGCATCAGGTTCTATTGTGGTTATGCCGGGGGACGTGATTTTAACGTCTTTGGGACGCATGACCATGTCTACTTCGGGCGTCACCAAAATGGCGCGCTCGAGAATGAATTCAGCGGCAATCTTGTGGAGATATGTCCCACGGGTGTTTTCACAGACAAGACTCTGAAAAAACATTTCACACGCAAGTGGGACCTCCAGACCGCTCCGTCGGTGTGCGTACATTGCGGACTCGGATGCAATACTATTGCCGGCGAGAGGTATGGCAAACTGCGAAGGATACTTAACCGTTACAATGGTGAAGTGAACGGCTATTTCCTCTGCGACCGGGGCAGGTTCGGGTATGAGTTCGTAAACAGCGGAGAGAGGATACGCACGCCGTTGATCAAGGACAGCGTGAAGGGCAGCCTTGAGCCGGTCTCCGGGGAAGAAGCGATCGAACACCTTTCTAATATCCTTTTTTTCGGCGCAAAGGTGATAGGTATCGGTTCGCCAAGGGCCTCTCTTGAGGCAAATTTCCTACTGAAGACGATGGTAGGGGAGGAACGTTTCTTTTGCGGGACCTCCGAACAGGAACATCAATATGTCTCTGATGCGATAGAGATTTCGAGGAAGGGTCCTGCGCGCATGGCTTCCCTGAAAGAGGCCGCATCTGCCGACGCCGTATTTATACTTGGTGAGGACCTTGTTAATGTGGCTCCCATGCTCGGTCTTGCCGTGAGACAATCGGTGAAACAGAAACCGATGGAGATGGTGAGGAGACTCGGGATACCCCAATGGGATGATTCTTCTGTGCGGGAAGTCATCCAGCATGAGGGAGGCCCGCTTTTCATAGCCACACCTTGCAGTACTAAGCTGGATGATATCGCAACCGGCACATATTGTGCTCCCCCGGAGGAACTCGCGCGTCTGGGCTTTGCCGTTGCCCATGCCATTGATATGGATGCTCCCGAAGTTTCTGACCTTGACGGAGAGCAGAGGCTTCTCGTGGAGGACATTGCAGCGAAATTAAGGAGCGCTAAACGTCCGCTTATAATTTCGGGTATGAGCTGCGGAAGTCATATACTTCTTCATGCGGCTGCCAATGTAGCTTGGGCGCTCTGCAGGAAAGGGCTTGATGCTAACATCAGCATTACGATGAGCGAATGCAACAGTCTCGGACTTGGTTTGATATCGGGCAGGAAAATAAGCGACGCCTTCGACATGGTCATGAATGAAAAGGCCGATACGGTAATCATCCTCGAAAATGACCTGTATTGGAGGGAAGAGAATGCAAGGGTAGATAGGTTCCTGCAAAAGTGTGCACATGTGATAGTCATCGATCACATCTTCAACAAGACAGTTGAAAAGGCGGAGGTGGTGCTTCCCGCGAGTACCTTTGCAGAATCCGACGGGACACTGGTGAACAGCGAAGGTCGTGGCCAACGTTTCTTCAAGGTGTTCCTGCCCGAAGGGCAAATTCGTGAAAGCTGGAGGTGGCTGAGAGACGCAATGGTCTCTTCACGGCGTCCTGTCCCCTGGCAAACATTCGATGAGGTGGTAGCTGCTCTGGCAAATGAGATCCCCGCACTAAAGCCTGTGACTGAGATCACGCCCCCTGCAGGATTTCGAGTTTCAGGACAGAAAATTCCAAGGCAACCACACCGGTACAGCGGTAGAACCGCGATGCTTGCCAACTTAAATGTGCGTGAACCCATGCCCCCTAATGATCCTGATTCGGCACTCTCTTTCTCAATGGAAGGCTATGAAGGGTCCCCACCTTCTTCCCTTGTTTCCCGTTACTGGGTCCCTGGATGGAACTCTGTCCAGGCGCTTAACAAGTTTCAGAGCGAGGTTGGAGGAACTCTAATCGGGGATGATACGGGAAGAAGATTGGTAGAACCCGGCTGCAGCAAAGAGGTACAGTACTTCTCTGACGTGCCTGAGAGATTCACCGAGGGGAACGCACTGCTTATTGTTCCCCTTTACCATATCTTTGGCTCCGAGGAGTTGAGTAGCCTTTCGCCCAGCATTGCCGAGAGGGCGCCACGACCGTATCTGGCGCTCAACCCCGAGGATGCTGCGAGATCTCAGGTGGAGGAAGAGAAGGAACTGGAACTGGTGATTTCCGGCAATGTGTATAGGTTGCCTGTGATTTTCAGGGATTCACTGCCTAGGGGGATTGCCGGACTACCGTCCGGGTTAAGGGGACTTGAGAAAGCCGCCTTGCCTGCATGGGGAAAAATAAGGACAACTCTATGAGCAACGACGCGGTCTGGAAACTCCTTATGGTCTTCGTGATACTTTTTGTTACCCTTAACATTGCGGCGGGCCTGATATGGCTGGAGCGCAGGCTGCTTGCGCTCTGGCAGGACCGTTACGGCCCAAACCGCGTAGGCCCTTTCGGGCTGCTTCAGGTACTAGCGGACATGATCAAGGTCTTTACCAAGGAGGACTGGATCCCGCCTTTTGCCGACAGGCCGGTCTTCATTATCGCGCCAGCGATAATCGTAATCACGATCACCATGGCGTTCGCTGTCGTCCCCTTTGCCCCTGGCGTTGAAATCGTGAATCTCAACGTCGGTCTTCTCTTCTTTCTCGCTATGTCTTCTTTGGGAGTTTACAGCGTTGCTTTGGGAGGATGGTCGTCGGCAAGCAAGTATTCGCTACTGGGCGGTCTCCGCGCTGCCGCGCAGATGCTGAGCTACGAGGTGTTCATGGGGCTTTCCCTTATGGGCGTCGTGATGCTTGCAGGCTCGTTTAATCTCGAAGACATTGTGAATGCGCAAAGAGGTATGTGGTTCTGCATCCCTCAGCTTCTGGGTTTCATCATCTTCTTCATTGCTGGTATAGCGGAAACACACCGCCTGCCCTTTGATCTGCCGGAGGCCGAAAGCGA
>CAZNTS010000360.1:0-2761 GCA_964576045.1 uncultured Nitrospiraceae bacterium
GGAGCAAGGGACAGTACGAGGACGCAGTAATCTATTTCATGAAGGCGAAGGACATCAATCCGGACTACGGCCAGGCATGGGTCAATCTCGGTCTTACCTATTATATGAAAGGGATGATAGGCCTCGCTCTTGAAGAATGGGAGAGCGCGCTGAAATACAACCCTAAACTGGAAGAGGCAAAGACCTATCTCACGCTTCTGAAAAAAGAGGAAAGATAGAGGCGGTGTCCCTCCTCGAGGTTAGGGATCTGGACATTTCCTTTCGCACACCTGCCGGTCCGCTTAACGTCGTAAACAAACTGAACTTTTCGATCAATGAGGCCGAAGTCTTCGGTCTTGTGGGAGAGAGTGGGTGCGGTAAGAGTCTTACCGCCCTTGCGGTAATGGGACTGCTGCCCGAGAACGCATACGCAAAGGGTGCAGTGCTTTTCAAGGGCAGGGATTTCCTAGATATGGACAGGGAATCCATGCGGAAGATCCGTGGCAAAGAGATCTCGATGATATTCCAGGAACCCATGACCTCGTTGAATCCCGTGCTCACCATCGGCTATCAGGTAGCTGAAGTATTTACCACACACATGGGCCTTTCCCGGAAAAGTGCCATGGAGAAGGCGACAGATCTCCTCAGGGCAGTAAAAATACCGTCAGCCGAAGTACGGCTGAAGGAATATCCCCACCAGATGTCCGGGGGCATGCGCCAACGCGTTATGATCGCCATGGCTATCGCGTGCTCTCCTTCTCTCCTCATCGCTGATGAGCCCACGACTGCTCTCGATGTAACCATAGAGGCTCAAATCCTTGATCTTATCCGCAGCCTGAGGGAAGAGAATAATATGGCCGTTCTGCTAATCACCCACGACATCGGCGTCGTTGCAGAGAATGCGGCCAGGGCGGCAGTGATGTATGCTGGAAGGGTTGTGGAGACCGCAAGGGTTTCAGATGTGCTCGAGGCGCCAAAGCATCCTTACACCATAGGACTTCTCGAGTCTCTTCCGGTAAGAAAGGGGCTTCCTCTAAAACCGATTTCCGGGTATGTGCCGAGGCCCGGGGAGCTCCCTCCCGGGTGCAAGTTTTCGGACAGGTGCGGGTATGTTATCCCTGCATGCCATACACAGGAGCCGGCCCTCAGGGAAATAGGGCCGGGTCATTTTGCGAGATGTATAAGGGCGGAGGAGATCCGATGGGAATCATCGATGTAATTGGCCTCAAGAAGTTTTTCCCGGTGAAGGTGAGTCCCTTTGCGAGACCCCGGTTGCTCAAGGCGGTGAATGAAGTGAGTTTTTCGATCGACGAGGGAAAAGTTTTTTCTCTCGTGGGAGAAAGCGGCTGCGGGAAATCGACGGTCGCAAGGCTCATACTAAGGCTTATGAAACCAACGGGTGGCACCGTGAAGTTCAGGGACAGCGACCTCTTCGAACAGAGGGGAGGGACGCTTAAGGCGTTCAGGAAATCGGTCCAGATAATCTTCCAGGATCCTTTCGCTTCTCTGAATCCAAGGATGACCGTATTTGAGACGCTCTCTGAACCCCTCAGGATACACAATATCGTTCCTAGGGCTGGGTACAGGGACAAGGTGGCAGAACTCCTGAGAAGTGTGGGACTCCAGCCAGACGTTTTGGACCGCTACCCTCACGAATTCAGTGGCGGACAAAGGCAGAGGATATGTATTGCGCGGGCACTCGCGGTCTCGCCGGAAGTGATCGTAGCTGATGAACCACTTTCGGCGCTGGATGTATCGATACAGGCTCAGGTGCTTAACATACTTCAGGGACTAAAGAATGAATCCAATATCTCCTTCCTTTTCATAAGCCATGATCTGAGGGTAGTACAGTATTTCAGTGACATAGTCGCTGTGATGTATCTTGGAAAGATAGTTGAACATTCGAGGGCGGATGAACTTTTTGATAAACCCCTTCATCCTTATACTGTTGTGCTTCTGTCGTCGGTGCCGAAGATAAGGCCTGACGGTCTGAAACGGACGGTTCTGAAAGGGGATGTACCGAGCCCGATTGATATCCCCCCTGGATGTCCGTTTCACCCAAGATGTCCTAGGCGATTCGGACCGTGCGATAAGATACTTCCGAAACTGGAAGCCCCGGGGGGAAATGGAGTCAGCGGTCGACTGGTCTCCTGCCATCTCTGGAATCCTGCTGAGAGCAAATCCTGAAATCATAATCCTGGATTTTACACAAGAAATGTAGCTCGAAATCTTTGTGAGAAGCTAGAGGAGGCATCCTGACAAGAAGGCTTTACTGAATGCCGAGCGCCTCCTTGATGTTGCCCAGAACCGGAGCGGAATCCCATTGCTCTTCCCCTAAATATCGCTGCATTACCTTCCCTTTTTTATCGAGAAGGAAGGCAGTCGGAAGTGAGAACACCTTGAACTGTTTCGATACCTTGTTGTCCGGATCCATCAGGACATGAAAGTCCACAGGATGGACGCTCAGAAAATCTCTTACTGCTGTTGCGTTCCGGTCCGCGGAGACTGCCACTATGACGAGACCATTGCCGCGGTATTCCTTATAGAGTCTGTTGAGAGAGGACATTTCTTCTCGGCATGGCGGACACCAGGTGGCCCAGAAGCTTATCAATATTGCACGTCCATTCAAAGAGGAAAGGGAAAGGGTCTTGTCGTTCATATCTTTCAGTGCGAAGTCAGGGGCCTGTTTTCCGACAAGTTCACTGGCGCCCCACGGAGAGGGTGCCTCGGCAGTGAGTAAAGAAAAGGCGAGAATTATCAGGATATATCTCATTGCGTCTCC
>CAZNTS010000361.1:0-8239 GCA_964576045.1 uncultured Nitrospiraceae bacterium
ACTGCCCCATGTCTGATCGCCGAGTCCACCGAATGTTGAGTTTCAAGATATTGCAAATCTATGAAAATTACAATAGGAATAAGACACCCGGGGGAAACTTTGAGAGCGGCAGTTTCAGCCACTATTCCAATATTCTCCGAGACCCTCGCTAAACACTTATAGACGGAGAGAGACGGTGTTTAACCAAATCCCGAGGGAAGCTTAATAAAGGCTAACAGCCCAGTTAGTCATCACAATCATTCAGAACGGTTAAAAGATCACAAAAAAGATCGGTATTTGTCACTTTAGTAGCAACTGGCTTTACAAGATTGACGTTTCGTTATATCCTGTATAATATTACGGTATGCATAGAAAGAGGGCGCATTCTATGAAGAGAGAAGAAACATCTCCCGGCCTTCGTGGGCGTCTCTGGATAGACGGAACAGAAGGCACGTTCCTAGGATATGGGAGAATAGTCCTCCTTGAGCGTATACGGGAACATGGCTCGATCACCCGGGCTGCTAAATCAATGAAAATATCATACCGCCATGCCTGGGAACTTGTCGACTCGATGAACAGACAGTCGTCAAAACCTCTTGTGGTGGCAGCCACCGGAGGCAGGAATGGGGGCGGAGCGCATCTTACAGAAGAAGGGCAGAAGGCGATAGCTTTTTTTTGGGAGCTTTACGCTGACTTTCAAACATATCTGAAGCGGCAGCAAAGGAAGAGTCGCCGGCTATGGCGATAAGCTGCAGGAGGGAGAACTTATGTCACAAGCGAAAACGAAGCTTGTCATAGCCTCAACAACTAGCACGCAGAACTCGGGTCTCCTTGACATTTTGGTCCCGAAATATGAGAAATCCTCACGATATGACGTGTCGGTTGAAGTCATTGCGGTCGGTACCGGCAGTGCATTGAGAATCGCAAAGCAAGGGAAAGCTGATCTGCTCTTTGTCCATGATCCATTCAGGGAGGAGAAGTTCGTGGCCGAGGGATACGGAGTGAACAGGAGACTGGTCATGCACAACGATTTCGTGATCCTCGGGCCAAAAGCTGATCCGGCTAAAATCAAAGGCCTAGAGAACGCAGTTGACGCCTTCGAGCTGATAGCAGAAAAAGAGGCACTCTTTGTTTCGCGAGGCGATGATTCCGGCACAAATGTGAAAGAGCTGGATATCTGGGACGACGCCGGTGTGACGCCGAAAGGGCGGAAGTGGTACTTTGAGGCGTGCGCCAAAATGGGAGACACTCTCCTCCTTGCAGACAAGAAAAAGGCCTATGTGCTCTCGGACCGGGGCACATTTCTAAATTATGAGTCCAAGATTCAACTGAAAATAGCGGTCGAGAGCGATCCTCTCCTGAAGAACCAGTACAGTGTAATTGCGGTAAACCCGGCAAAATTCCCTTCTGTAAAGTATCGCGAAGCCATGGATTTTATCACCTTCGTCACATCATCCGAGGGACAGAAAATCATAGCATTATACGTCAAGCATGGAGTTAATCTCTTTTATCCGGATGCAGTTCCGATGCCCGAGGTAAAGAAGAAAAGGAAATAGTATGCCCACAATAAGATCCGCCATCACACCTTTGCTTTTCTGTGTTCTTACAGCAATGTGTATTTGCAGCATGCCAACCTTCGGCGCTGATCCGGCAGAACAACAGCGCAAGATAATGCTTGCCAGCACGATCGGTCCGATTGATGCGGGCATCGTAGGCGCACTTGAGACAGCGTTCACGAAAAAGACCGGCATTGAAGTGGAACATAAGGGCGCAGGAACCGGGCAGGCCTTGAAAATGGCAGAGACAGGTCAGTACGACCTTGTGCTGGTTCATGCCCGCGCACTGGAAGAGAAATTTGTTGCCGACGGGTATGGAACGAAGCGCTACGATCTTATGTACAACGACTTTGTAATTTTAGGGCCGGTGAATGATCCAGCAGGCATCCGGAACGAAAAAAATGCGGCTGCCGCGCTACGCAAAATTGCTCAAACCCAAGCCGATTTTGTCACACGTGGCGACAAATCAGGGACCCATGTCAAGGAACTTGAAGTGTGGAAGAAAGCAGGGATAGAGCCTCAGGGGAAATGGTACTTGGTCTTTGAACAGGGCGCAAAGGGCAATGCGCCGACTTTGGCTTATGCGAATGAAAAGCGGGCATACACCATCATGGACCGGGCCACTTACATCACCATGAAGCAGAAGATAACGCTTCAGGTCCTTGTAGAACGGGACGACGTGCTTCTTAACTATATAACGTTAATACCCGTCAATCCTGCAAAGTTGCCTCAGGTCAACCATAAATGCGCTCTCCAGTTTATTGAGTGGCTGCAGGGGAAGGAAGCACAGATAATTATCAGGGATTTCGGCAAAGACAAATACGGCGAACCGCTTTTCTTCCCAAACTCGCCGGAAAGAAGGAAACTATAGGCATCATGAAATCGGAGGTTGCAAATTGAAAAAGACAATTCTGCTGTTGGCTTTGCTTTTGATATTTTCTGTTGCGGGCAGAACGCTTGCGGCGACTGAGATCATTTGTTCGTCAACCACTAGCACGGAGAATTCAGGCTTGTTCGGCTATATCCTGCCCATGTTTGAGAAAAAGACAGGGATAAAGGTTAAGGTCGTTGCTCGGGGTACCGGTGCCGCAATTGAAATGGGCAAAAGGGGGGATGCCGATGTTGCCTTTGTTCATGCGAAAGAGCAGGAGCTGAAGGCAGTTGAAGAAGGCTTTTTTGTTAACCGTCATGATGTTATGTATAACGATTTTGTTATTATCGGACCCGCCGATGACCACGCGAAAATCAAAGGGATTAAATCGGCTGCTGATGCATTTAAAAAGATATCCGCTTTTGCCCTCTTTGTGTCGCGCGGTGACAACTCGGGAACCAACACAAAGGAAATATCAATATGGAAGAAGGTCGGCATAGAACCGAAGGGACAGAAGTGGTACCTCGAAGTCGGCCAGGGAATGGAAAAGACACAGCGAATTGCCAATGAAAAGCGGGCTTATACCCTTACCGACAGGGGGACATGGCTCGCCACAAAAGACAAAGATAAGTTAGAAATGGTGGTCGTCCTAGAAGGTGATCCGATCCTGTTTAATCAGTACGGGGTGATGGCGGTAAATCCCGAAAAACACAAGCATGTGAAATACAAGGAAGCGATGGAATTTGTGAACTGGGTTATCTCCAAGGAAGGGCAGGAGGCGATAGGCTCGTTTAAAGACAGTAACGGGAACGCCTTATTCATTCCCAACGCAAAATAAAACATGCACTTGCCGGAGGTCGAAAAAATCAGCAGACTGATCGATGCCCTCAGGGACTACGCAATCAAGAGCGCCCGTGCGCATTGGGAGAAGAATTTGACCGCTACGTATTGTGCCCCTCCTATTGCTTCATTGGACGCTTTCCTATGGTTTGAATTGGCACAGGATTGGAAACTGGTCAATTTCCTCCTCTCCGAAAATTCGGAGGCACGTAGATGCTGAGAAGTCTTGAGTCGTTGCTTCAATGGTATGGACAGGCAGGGATAGATGAGGTCGTCGCGCCCATGAATCTCTTGAGTATGTTAAGCTGACAACAAATTGTCCGACAAATGAACTCAATACTCGAAAGCTTCGGCAAAGCGCTTTTTCTTATACTCCACCTCGACAGGGAACTGGTGGGGATCATTCTGCTCTCAATCAAGGTTTCGGGAACCGCCCTCGTTCTCTCAACCATTATAGGCCTGCCCTTGAGCGCATTTCTTGCTTTCAAGAAATTCCCAATGAAAACGCTGCTCGTTAGCGTGCTGAACACCTTTATGGGCCTTCCTCCGGTTGTTGTGGGTCTTTTTGTGTATCTTCTGCTTTCGAGGAGTGGCCCACTCGGCTTCATGTCGCTTCTTTATACCTCTTCTGCAATGATAATTGCGCAGACTATTCTTGCATTTCCCATCGTGTCATCCATCAGTCACTCGGCTATTGTGAGCGTTGACCCTATCGTCAGGCAGGCTGCAGCGACGCTTGGCGCAACTCCTTTTCAGGTTTCGTGGACGGTTATTAAAGAGGCCAGGTACGGGATCATGTCTGGAGTTATTGCCGGGTTTGGAAGGGTGATGGCCGAGGTAGGAGCCATACTCATAGTAGGAGGGAACATCGCGGGTTTTACGAGGGTCATGACAACGACTATTGCGCTGGAAACTGACAAGGGAAACTTCGAACTTGCGCTTGCGCTCGGTATAATCCTCCTCAGCATTTCTCTTCTCATTAACCTTACCCTTCACTTTGTACAGAAGCTGGGAACGGCACAGGCGCGGTCATGAGCCTGCTTCTGAGGGTTTCAGATCTCTGGAAAGCATATAATGGCTCTCCTGTTCTTCAGGGGGCATCGTTTTCATTTGATGAGAATATCATTTATGTTCTGATTGGTGACAACGGGACCGGAAAATCCACGTTCCTGAGAATCTGCGCGCTTCTCGAGCAGTTTGATCGGGGAGAGGTCGACTACATATCAAACGGTCAACTCCTGCCTCATGACATTGAACTTCGCAGAAGGATTACCCTTGTGCTCCCGAAGATAGGTGTATTTAATACAAGTGTTTTCAACAATGTGGCATACGGCCTTAAAATCAGAGGCTTTGAAAGAGGAGCCATCGTCGACCGTGTGAACAATGCTATTGATTTTGTGGGGTTAGGACATAAGAGAAAACAAGCTGCTCTTACACTTTCAAGTGGCGAGACACAACGACTCGGCATTGCGAGGGCTCTTGTCATCAACCCGCAGATACTTTTCCTCGATGAGCCTGCAGCCTTTGTCGATGTCAAGAACAGGAAGATCATAGAAGACATTATTTTGAGACTCACAAAACAGAGCAAGACGACGGTTATTCTTACAACCCATGACATGCAGCAGGCTGAAAGACTTGCTAATAGATTGTTGATTCTTATGGAAGGGCGTATTACTGTTCCATAGTTTTATAGCAACGCCGTGCCTTACCCCCTGCGCATTGCCTCCGCTTTTTCCCCGTAAACTACTTTCCACGCTCCTTACCATCGACCTTACCTCGAAAGGAAAACAAAATGAGGTGTCTATTTGTGTACGAAGACCCTTCTCAACCTCCGTTAAGCAAGAAGTCGAGGAGAAATTAACATTGGAACAAATTTTTAGAAGGTGTTTAGTGGAAACGCAAATAAATAGTTATCAAAAGTTGAAACTGCTGATGGTAGGAGGAAGGAGCTAGATACCACTAATCACGGGACCGGAAATGGGGTCTTGACGATATCAGGCAATGGTTATGTAATGTTACTACATTGTATAACCATTCGGGAGGGATTATGATTAAGAAGCTAGTTTCACACGGGAATAGCACTGCCCTGGTAATTGACAAACCAATCCTTGAACTTTTGCGTGTTGACATGGATACGCCACTTGAAATTACTACTGATGGGAGGAACCTTATTATATCCCCTGTAGGAAATAGGAAGCGTGAGGAGAAATTCAAAGCAGCTCTCGAAGAAGTTAATAGGCGTCATGCCAGATCCCTAAGTAGGCTTGCTGAATAAGCGAAGAAATTTACGTTTCTCACCCTTGCCGAGGTTGTAGAGATTCATGCGGACCAGTTAGAAAGGTACAGCGGGGGTTCCGACGTGGCCCCCTATTGTCTTAGGCATACATACTGCGGACCGAGTCGGATGACATCTGCAAAACAGTTAGTAACATTCAGCCTGGAACCTGTTTCTTCTGCTGTTCTGGATAAGCGGCTCCCGCGTATTTGTATAGGAAAGTGAGTTGGCGCCGAGATTCTGGTTCGGCATGCCAGGGAAGGAAAATCCGTGGGAAATATTGCGAGGTTTGTCCGGTGCCTGATTCGAGAGAAACAGTGCGTTGCAATGCCGGCATGTACGGCTGTTGTAATGATCCGGCTCATGTGATAAGATGAAATTAAAGAGACGCTCTGGAGGATGACGGTGAAGGTACTCCTTGCCACAGACGGTTCCGAGCATTCTGAGGGCGCAGCGAAATTTCTGACACGTTTTCGGTTTTCCAGCAATGACGAGATCTTAGTCCTCCACGTGGTATCCGACATCCCCTATGATGACGACGCGCACGCGCAGCTCAGGCACGTGATTAAGCGGGTCGCCCCGAAAATACTAAATGCTGGATTAAAAGCCCTGAGGCCGCTCCAGGCCCGTATAGACACCATGGAGGAAGAGGGAGCTCCGGATGCCACTATTATCAGGGTTGCGACCGACATGGCCGCCGACATGATTGTGATGGGGGCTCGCGGCTTGAAGGGCATCCAGTCCTTTTTCCTCGGCAGCGTCACAAGATCGGTTGTCATCAATTCGCCTGTGCCGGTACTTGCCACAAAACCTGCGTATTGGGAGACATCAGGGACAATGGAGATACTCTTCGCCACAGACGGTTCTCCGTCCGCCCAATCAACCTCAAAGCTGCTCGCTTCTCTGCCTTTTCCGGCGGACTCTGAACTTGTCATCATGAATGTTGCATGGTCTGCAGCCTCGGAGATCCCTGAAAGGTACGCCATGGAGATAGACGACAGGGTCAAGGAAGATGTGGCAAGGGCGAAGACCATCGAGAGTGAGGAATCACGGAAGATTGTGGAAGCGGCAAGGACCTGTCTGGAAGGTAGGTTCTCCCGTATCACTGACGTTTCAAAAAGCGGTGACCCATCTCTCGAGATCTTCAGCGTGGCGGAGACGGTCAAAGCTGATCTCGTCGCAATGGGGTCCAGGGGTATAAAGGGACTGAAAGGGATGCTGGGCAGTGTATCACGAAGAGTCCTCGGTCACTCACCGTGCCCTGTCCTAATAGGGAAGGCCGCGGAGCATATATAACGATAACTGCGTTACACTTTAAGAGGAGGTATGATATGCCGGTGCGTCAAGCAGAAGCAGTGTGGGAAGGGAACTTGTTGAAGGGAAACGGGAAAATGAAGCTGGGAAGCGGAGCATTTGAAGGCGCATTCTCATTCGCGTCCCGCTTTGAGAATGGGAGCGGTACAAACCCCGAGGAACTTATCGGCGCTGCGCATGCAGGCTGCTTTTCGATGGCCCTCTCCTTTTTCCTCGAAAGGGCCGGCTATTCGCCAGAACGAGTCCATACCGTTGCGAAGGTGCATATAGACAAGGTCGGGGAAGGCTTCAGGATCACGTCTGTCGAACTGGATACCGAGGCCAGGATCCCCGGTATCGATGAAAAGAAATTCCTGGAGCAGGCTGAAGCAGCAAAGCGGGGTTGTCCTGTCTCACAGGCGCTGGCCGGTACGGAGATCTCTCTGAAGGCAAGACTGTCGCACTGAGTACTCAGCGCAAACGGTCAGCTTTCAGCGCCCTTATCTTATCAAGGGTGTCCTGATATACATCTTTCTTCGCAGCGTTAAGTGTGATAGCCTTCAGAGCCAGTTCTTCGGCCTCATCGAGGTTCTCATTCTTCATATAGTAAAACCAGGCAAGATTATTATGCGCGTCCCCGTTCTCAGGGTTATTCTTAATGGCCTTTATGTAATATTTCTCGGCCTCACCAAGCTCATTCTTCCGAACATAGACATTGCCAAGGTACAAATAAGCAACAGGCAGTTTTCCGGCCGCAGTCTTGTATTCCTTAATCGCACTGTCCAACTCCCCGCCCTTCTCATACGCTACACCCAGGTTAAGATGCTCTTCGGGGCTCAAAGGGTCCTCAAACACGATAATCCTCGGTAATGCACAGCCAGTGAGCAGTAAGGAGTTAAGTGCGAGGAGTGATGCAACGAACAAATAAATGAATGCTTCTGTTTTCAAGTGACGTTCCACCCGTTACGACTTGCGTGTTATCAGGAGCGTCCAGTAATTCGACTTCTCCCATGATTTCATGAAGTCCTCCATCGGGATGAACTTTTTCTCGTGCTGCCCTGAATGCACCACAACCCCTTCGTCGCTGTAACCGATGACGACCATGAAATGATTCACCTGGAATACCGAGAAACCGTAATCCACGAGGACGATGAGCGGCCGGTCCGCATCAATCTTATCCTTAAGGTCGTCCAGTCCTCCCCTGTACTGGGAAGCCCACAGTCCCCGCGACTGCGCGTAGAGGACCATATCGATGTCCAGCGTGCCGTGCGCGGAACGGCTGTAAACAGCCCCTGCCACCTCATCAGGGGTCACCGGGACCCCGTGATAATTTAGCACGGAAGCAAGTGAGGCCGGACCACACTGATACTCTTCCTGAGGGAAAAACGCGACATTCTGTATAACGCGTAAATTGATTTGTTGTCG
>CAZNTS010000362.1:0-4941 GCA_964576045.1 uncultured Nitrospiraceae bacterium
AGAAGAGATGCAAGCACGGCCTTCCGGAGCACTCGTCTCTTATTTGGGCGTTAACCCGACAGCCCGTGAAAAACCCCTGGTAGAACGTATCGAAAAAGATCTCTTCCAGATAGGGAACAAACTCTTTATAATAAACGCGAAAGATAGTATAGTGGGTAATATAGAGAAGGTATTAGGCCGGTATCTCAGGAAAACGTAGCGTATACCGGGTCGTCACAGATCGGTCTTAGCCAGCCACACGCCGTCGGACCGATCGCACCCCCGGCAGGGCAGCAGATTCGGAGGGTGTGAATGGGGGAGACCCCGAGATTTGCGCCGTCTGTGCGTGGGTCGGTGCCTGTCAGAATAAGGTTTAAATATCAGGTAAGCAGATAAGGCAGCCATATTTTACGAGACACTTGAACATTAGCGAATAGCCCAAAGACGAGGAGGGAACAAGATGATGGGTTTGACAAAATTAAAGGGTATTGTGTCGATTGCCGGCGAAAAGGTTCAGATCGGTAATGCTGCTGCATTAAGGGGCCTCATGGACGAACTCGTTTCGACTGCGGTATTTACCGATAATGAGGACATGAAGAGAGACCTCCTCATACTTATCAAGGAGATTGCAAAGGCATGTGGCGCAGTGCCTTCATCGATTCAAGGTCTGTATGAAGAACTCGGGCGGAATTACCGGGGGTTTACCGTCCCGGCCATAAACATCCGGGGCTTGACCTACGATACTGCTAAGGCAGTATTCAGGAAAGCGGCAGAAAAAAATGTGGGGGCCTTTATTTTTGAGATCGCCAGGTCCGAGATAGGGTACACAAAGCAGCGTCCTCTTGAGTATACAGCTGTTGTACTAGCCGCTGCAGTTAGGGAAGGTTTCAGAGGCCCTGTCTTCATCCAAGGTGACCACTTCCAGCTCGTAAGAAAAAGCTTCCTCTCGGACCCTGCAGCGGAAACAAACTATGTGAAGGGGCTGATTAAGGAAGCTGTCGAAGCTGAGTTCTATAACATTGATATCGATTCCTCGACCCTTGTCGACCTGGATAAGCCTACTGTAAAGGAGCAGCAGCGGCCTAACTTCGAGAAGACCGCTGAGCTGGCAAGCGGCATTAGGGAGATACAGCCACCGGGCATCCATATCTCTATCGGTGGCGAGATAGGCGAAATAGGCGGCAAGAACAGTACCCCTGAAGAACTCAGGGCATATCTTGACGGATTCAAGGAGACGTTCAAGATACATGACAAGGGCCTATCGAAGCTGAGTGTCCAGACCGGAACAAGCCACGGTGGGGTAGTCCTGCCCGATGGAACCCTCGCGAAGGTGAAAATAGACTTCGATACCCTGCGAAACCTCTCTGAGATCGTGAGAAAAGAGTACGGCCTCTCCGGAGCGGTCCAGCACGGTGCGTCCACGCTCCCGGAGGAGGCGTTCGACATGTTCCCCAAGACCGGTACCTCAGAGGTACATCTCGCCACCGGTTTTCAGAACATCGTCTACAACAATCCTCACCTTCCCGCACGTTTCAGAGACGATGTCTATGATTTCATAAAGCAGGAGTACTCAAAGGAATGGAAGGAAGGCCAGACAGAAGAACAATTCATTTACGGCACAAGGAAGAAGGGCTTTGGTCCGTTAAAGAAACAATGGTGGGATCTGCCAAGTGACGTCAAAGGGCCCATTATGAAAGAGCTGGAAGACCGCTTCGGTCTGCTCTTCGATAAACTCAAGGTCGTCAATACGATGGATGTTGTGATGAAGAGCGTGAAGCCGGTGGTGGTGACAAAGGAAATCAACGGGAAGCTCCTTGAATAACACCTCGGCAACAACCAATTGGGGAGGCCAACTCATGACTGAGATCAAAAGGATAGGGATTATCACGAGTGGAGGGGACGCTGGAGGGTTGAACGCGGTGATCAAGGGCGTTGCGCGGCAGGCATACGCCTATGGCATAGAATCCGTCGTGATCCCCAACGGATACGCCGGTCTTTATAACCTTGTGGATATGGATAATGTGGTGGTCTTGAATGCAGAGAGGGTAAGCAGAATTGAGGCTTCCCTTTCAGGGTCGGAGGCCGGCCACTCCCGTGTGAAACTCAGCAAGATCGCAGACCCTAGCACGTACGAGCGCATTAAGGAGGGACTTCGTAAATTCAGGATAGATGCCCTGATCATAAGCGGTGGTGACGATACCGGCAGTGTTGTGGTCGATCTGGGAGGACAGGGAATCCCCTGCATACATGTCCCTAAGACCATGGATCTGGACCTCCAGACTTACAGCGTGGGAGGCGATTCTGCCATCAATAGGATCGCAGTTATGGTGCGGGACCTCAAAACCACAGGGATGAGCCACAACCGCATTATGGTCATAGAGGTTTTTGGCAGATACGTAGGCCATACCGCTTTCCGCGGAGGCATAGGCGCAGAGGCCGACTGCATCCTGCTGCCTGAAATCCCGGTCGATTTTGATGTGGTGTACTCCCATATCAAGGCAACTTATTTTGCAAGGGTCGAACGCAGCGATGTAAAGGCGGGCACATATACCTTGGTCGTGGCTGAAGGGATCAAGACTGCGAGCGGCGACCTGCTCTACGATGAATCCGCAGGAGTCGACGCCTTCGGCCACAAGAAGCTTGCGGGTGCCGGAAAATATGTGAGGCAGCAGATTGAAAAAAGGATGAAGTCCGATCCGGAAGTCACGGAATTCATGAAGAGGACAGGCATGTTCGCACCAGGTGTTTACGAGATACCCGAAGTCAGGGAAATCGCGCCAAGCCATCTCGTACGCTCTGGACAGACTTCCGCTTATGACGTGAATTTCGGGTACAGGACAGGCGCGGCAGCAGTCCTTCTTCTGAGGGAAGGCAAGGCCGGAAATACCGTAGTAGACGTGAGCGGCAACAAGATATCCTACATACCGACGTCCGAAGCGATAAAGCGCAGGGAGGTGGACATCAGTGAGGTCGCCCTCTTCGAAAACCTCGGCATCTGTTTCGGTAGAATGCCCCGGGAATTTCAGTATGAGGCTGTGCAGGCCAAGGGTATGATCGACCGGCACCTGTAAATGAAAGCGGCCTCTGACAAGTTAGGCATCATCGTGGGAGGCGGCCCTGCGCCCGGGATTAACGGTGTAATCAGCACGGCGGTAATAGAATCCGCTACCAACGGCATGCCCGTTGTGGGGATTAGCGGCGGCTTCAAGGCCCTCTTTGAGGGAGGAAGACGCTGTGCCGTGCCCCTAACAATCGATGATGTATCGAGGATCCACACGCAGGGCGGATCTATCCTCCGCACCTCCCGGGAATATCCCGAGAGGGCCAAAGAGAGATTTAAGACTCTCATGTCAACCTTGAAACGCCTAGGCATACGCTACCTTATTACCATCGGCGGTGAAGGCACACTGTTTATGGCAAACTGGATCGAAAGGGAATCCAGGGGGACCATAAGTGTTGTACATGTCCCAAAGACCATCGACAACGATATACCGCTGCCAGGCGGCGTTTCCACCTTTGGATATCAGACAGCGCGACATTGGGGGGTAGAGATCATCGAGAATATTATGGAAGACGCGAAGACTACTGGCAGGTGGTATTTCATCACCACAATGGGTAGACATGCCGGCCATCTTGCCCTCGGGATGACAAAGGCCTCAGGAGCCACCATCTGTCTTATACCCGAAGAATTCGGAGAAGCAAAACTTTCCTTTAGAAGAGTGGCGGATATCCTCACATGTTCCATCATAAAGAGGCTTGCGATGCAAAGGGACCACGGCGTGGCTGTTCTTGCGGAAGGGATCTCGGAGAAGTTCGACATGAAAGAACTCAATCACTGTGAACAGCTTGAGAGCGACGAGACAGGTAGAATACGCCTTTCAGAGATCCAACTTGGAAGGGTATTGAAATATTTTGTGAAAAAAGACCTGCAATCCATGGGCATCAATATAACCATAGTTGACAAGAACATCGGATATGAATTGAGGGCCGCTAATCCCATCCCTTACGACGTGGAATACACAAGGAACCTGGGCTATGGCGCGGTAAGCTACCTCCTCAGGGGAGGAACCGGAGCTATGATAGTAGTTTACGAGGGACGTCTCATGCCAGTCCCTTTTGTCGAGACCATCGATCCCGCTACAGGCAAGGTAAAGGTAAGGACAGTGGATATCACTTCCGAAACATATACCGTTGGCAGGAAGTATATGATACGTCTTGAGAAAGAGGATTTCTTACCGGCGAACCTCCGGAAACTGGCCGGTGCAGCTAATCTGACCGCTTCCGAATTCAGGAGCAGGTTCGGTTATCTGCTCAATATCGCTTAAACAGGCGCTCCACTCTGCCGATTCCGCTACAGCAACGCATAACGTGACCCTTGTCTTTGCTATAAATTATTTTTGTTCTCCTTCCCGCAGTGAATTCTGCGGCACTAATGGTAGTACCTCCTGCTATGTGATACAATAGCATTATGCCTGCACTGAATATAGGCTGCAGTGGGTTTCTGTACGACCACTGGAAAGGGCCTTTCTATCCCGAGGACCTGCCGAAAAAACGATGGCTAGAATACTACTGCGCCAAGCTCGGCACGGTCGAACTCAACGTGACCTTCTACCGGCTTCCGGAGAAAGAAACCTTCAGTAAATGGCACCGAGAAACACCTCAGGGTTTTATATTCTGCCTTAAGGGAAGCAAATTCATAACTCATATCAAGAAGCTCAAGGCTGCTGCTGAGCCCGTAGACGTATTCTTTTCAAGAGCGCTGGCCCTGAAGGAGAAGTTGGGCGCAATTCTCTGGCAATTGCCACCCGGTCTGAAGGGAGATCCCGCCAGGCTGGAGGAGTTCCTCGAGCTGATAAGACCCTACGGAACAAGAAACGTATTTGAGTTTCGCGAAGACACATGGCTCTCAAAAAAGGTGGTCTCGCTGCTCGAAAAGGAGAACGCAAGTCTCTGTATGGCAGA
>CAZNTS010000363.1:0-5186 GCA_964576045.1 uncultured Nitrospiraceae bacterium
ACTTCTGGGCCTTGGTCAATGATTATTTCCGAGCACGGTCCACACGGACCTGTATCGCCCATCTGCCAGAAATTGTCTTTTGCGCCCATCCTCACGATCCGCCCTACCGGTATCTCGGTAAACTCTTTCCAGTGTTGAGCGGCCTCGTCATCGTTCTCGAATACCGACGCCCAGAGTCTCTCTTTGGGAAGCCCGAAACACTCGGTAAGGAGCTCCCATGCGAATGAAACGGCATCCCGCTTGAAATAATCGCCGAAGGAAAAGTTGCCGAGCATTTCGAAGAACGTGTGATGCCGTGCAGTGTGGCCAACGTTCTCGATATCGCTATGCTTCCCGCCGGCCCTTACGCACTTCTGGCAGGACGCAGCCCTGGCGTATGATCTCTTTTCTTCTCCCAGAAAGACGGATTTGAATTGGACCATTCCGGCGTTCGTGAAGAGCAAGGTAGGGTCTCCCTTGGGGATGAGGGGCGAACTCTTCACAATCTGATGCCCCTTGATCCTGAAGTAATCTAGGAATGAAGCCCTTATGTCAGCGCTTTTCATTCCCGGTCACCAGTCTTTCTGATCTCATTTCTTCTCCTCGGACTTCTGGGGCTGCGGTTCCTGCTGAGTGGGCTGTTGTTCCTGGGGCGAAGGCTGCGGCTTAACTCTCGGTGCAGGGAAGATGTCGAACAATTTTCCGTCCACGAAGAGAAGTCTTTTCGTTACCAATATTGAGGAAGAGTAAATCCATTCTTCCCTCGGTTTACCCTCTTGGGACGGCGCGAGTATATTCACTGTTGCCGGGGCACCCCATGCGTATCGGACCTGCTGGGTCGTCATCCCCGCTGAAACGTTGCCCTGCCTTATGTCTTCTTGGATATCGGGTGGGTAATCCTTAATTTCCTCCGGAGAGTACCGCACCGCGGTGGTACAACCCGAAAGGAACCAGAGAGCGAAAGAAGAGAGAAGCACAACAAAAAGATACCTTTTCATTCCAAAACCTCCTTGTTTATTAATTCTCCTAAGACTTTTCTGATCGCCTCGGGGGCATAACCCCTTCGGTAGAGGATACCATGGAGCCTCCTTAACATCACGACCTCAGAGCGGAGGCGCTCCGATGAGGCCCCGTGTTTTTCCCAGCCCGAAATCCTTTTTTCCACAAGCCTTCGAGCAGTCTGGACCTCATCGATGTCCTTTACTGCCTCGTCACTGACGTCGCGGGGGATGCCCCTGCCCGTCAAGAATCTTCTTGTACCGTTTATGCTCAGGTGCTTCGTTTCCTCGGCGTATCTCTTAAGAGCGGCAGCGAGCTTCCTGTCGTCCAGGAAACCTGTTTCCCGGAGACGAAGCATCGCACCGCTGATCTCGGATTCGGCGAAGCCCTTCCCGCGCAGTTTCATGATTATCTCCGCTTCGCTCCTGTCCCGGTAATTCAGCAGCCTGTATGCGTACTGCAGCGCGGAATGGTGGGAAGCGCGAACCCTCATTTCGTGAAACGTTCGATCTCCATCCCGGTCTTCTTTGATACTATCGGTTCGTCATACGCAAGATCGCTGGTGGAGCGGACACCCTTCACCTTGAGGACAAAGTCATCAGGGTTGGAAGCCCTTCTCAGCGCTTCTTCATAAGTGATGAGTCCCGATTTGAACAGATCGAAGATGGACTGGTCGAACGTCTGCATCCCATAGAGGAGTTTTCCTTGGGCTATGACGTCGGGTATAAGCTTTGTTTTGTCCTGATCCAGAATGCAGTCCTTTATCGTGGCCGTGGCCAATAGTACTTCCACTCCAGGAACCCTGCCTTTCCCGTCAGCTTTTGGCATGAGCCTCATTGATATGATGCCCTTAATGACGGACGACAGCTGGATCCTCACCTGTTTGTGCTGATAGGGAGGGAAAACAGCGACGATTCTGTTTACGGTCTCCGTGGAGTCTATGGTGTGCAGTGTGCTGAAGACGAGATGTCCTGTCTCGGCGGCAGTGAGGGCAGTCTGTATAGTTTCGAAGTCGCGCATTTCACCTACCAGGATTACATCCGGATCCTGTCTGAGAGCAGAGCGCAATGCTCTGCCGAAAGATTCGGTATCTCCTCCCACTTCTCTTTGGTTAACGATGCTCTTCTTGTCCCTGTGGAGGTACTCAATGGGGTCTTCAATAGTTATGATATTGCAGGTTCTGTTCATGTTGATGTGATCAATCATCGTGGCGAGGGTCGTGGATTTTCCACTTCCTGTGGTCCCCGTTACAAGAACGAGGCCTCTCTCTTCCATAGCGATCTTCTGGAGAACCTCAGGAAGGTTCAGTTCTTCCATTGAAGGGATCCTCATGGGGATGACCCTGAAGACGAGACCGATCGTGCCCCTTTGGACAAAAACGTTGCACCTGAACCTTCCCAAGCCTGGTACGCTGTATGCGAGGTCGAGCTCGTTCTTCTGTTTAAAAAGTTCCCTCTGGCCCGGACTCATCACGGTGAATGCGATTTTCATCGCTTCCTGCTGCGAGATCCTCTCCTCAGAGGACATGGGTATCAGATCTCCCGTGACACGCATTATCGGAGGCGAGCCGACCTTGATATGAAGATCCGAGGCGTTCTGTGAAATCGCTGCTTTAAGAAGTTCGTTTATTTCCATCCGGTCATCTCCTCACCTTGAGCTCGATGATTTTTTCCCTGACCCTATCGGACACATCCGGATTACTTCTCAGATACTCTTTTGCGTTTTCCCTCCCCTGTCCAATCCTGGCCCCGTTGAAGCTATACCATGCCCCTGATTTTTCGATGATCCCGCAATCGACGCCCAAGTCCACAAGCTCGCCCACTCTGGATATGCCTTCACTAAAGTATATATCAAACTCTGCCTGTTTGAAAGGAGGAGCAACCTTGTTCTTCACCACTTTCACCCTGACCCTTCCCCCTACTGTCTCCTGGTTCTCCTTCAGGTTGTCGATTCTTCGTATATCCAGCCTCATTGAAGAATAGAACTTAAGAGCATTTCCACCGGACGTGGTCTCGGGATTTCCGAACATCACCCCAATTTTCATCCTGATCTGGTTGATAAATATTACAGTGGTCAGGGACTTCGAGATGGCGGCGGTCAGCTTTCTCAGCGCCTGGCTCATCAGCCTGGCCTGAAGGCCTGGAAGGGAATCGCCCATTTCTCCTTCTATTTCAGCCTTCGGCACTAGCGCTGCGACGGAATCTATCACAACTACGTCTACGGCCCCGCTTCTTACAAGGGCCTCGGCAACTTCCAAGGCCTGTTCACCGGTGTCCGGCTGAGATACGAGCAGGTCCTCGACCTTTACACCGATTTTCTTGGCATAGGTGACGTCAAGGGCGTGTTCTGCATCGATGAAAGCCGCCACCCCTCCAGCTTTCTGAGCCTCAGCAATAGCGTTGAGCGCCAGCGTTGTTTTACCAGAAGATTCGGGACCGAAAATCTCTATTACCCTGCCCCTAGGATATCCACCAATGCCAGTGGCGATGTCTAGAGAAAGGGAGCCGCTAGGTATAGACTGAATCCCTTCCGCAACCTCCGCAGCGCCAAGTTTCATTATCGCACCCTTGCCAAAATTCCTCTCAATCTGTGAAATGGCCATGTCCAGCGCCTTTATCTTGTCCTTATTGGTCATCGTTCCTCCTTCTCCAGGGGAAACTCAGTGATAACCGAATACTGAGCCCCTGCTGGTTTTAGTTCACTTTTCATGAGGTAAATGTTATCGACAGATATATTACCAAAATCTCTCTCTTTTATCGCCACCATCGCACCGACGAGGGAATCTTTGCTCCTCATAGACCGAACCCTCCCGATAGTGAGATGAGGCGAAAATGGCCTATTATCCTTGTTAAATCCGATAGTTAAAAGATTTTCCTCAATTATTGATTGAAGTCTCGTACACTCTTCGGGATGATTAATGCCAATCCAAACAACCCTGGGACTCTTTTCGTGAGGAAACATGCCGATGCTACGGAAGCCAAGATCAAAGGAGGCAAAATTTTTTGTAATCCCTGAAAGAACTTCCGTGACTTTTTCAGCCAAATCAGCGGTTATTTCACCCAGGAACTTGAGGGTAATATGGAGGTTCTCCGCACGAACCCACTTTACATCCCATTTCCCGGATCTCAGCCCGACCATTGCCGAATCAATAGCCATCCTTACCAGATCGTCCAAGATTATGGCGATGAAACATCTCATATCCAAGTCTCGACGACTTCATAGAGGAAATGGATAGAAGACAGGGCAGCCTGGTATTTAATCTCTTCACGCGTTCCCTCGAACATCATTCCCTTCGAAGTGGTATTCCGCTCCCAGTCCACTGCCATATACACGAGGCCCACAGGTTTCTTTTCGATGGCGTCGGGCCCGAGGTTGCCGGTTGTTGATAGCGAAATGTCAGTTTTTCTCTTTTTTCTGATGGCTCTGGCCATTTCCCTGGCCACCTCTTCGCTGACCGCGCCATGCTCCCTGATCAGTGATGCACTGACGCCAAGAAGTCCTATTTTCGAATCATTGGAATAGGATACGATAGAGGAGTCTAGGAATGATGATGCGCCGGGTAGGCTGGTCATGAGGTGACTGATTAGACCACCTGTGCATGACTCCGCAATACTTAACTTAAATCCCGAGTCCCTCAGGCGGTCGTGAATCTTCTTGACCCATTCTATGCCAGCAATATCCATAATCGTAGCAACGCATTCACGTAAATGCCGGCCATCAGGTCATCCGCCACTATGGCAACGCCTCCAGGAAGATTCTTCTCTATCCATTTTATGGGCGGCGGCTTTAGTATATCGAAAAACCTGAATAAAAGGAAGGCTGCAAAAAAGCAGGGAATAGTTCTTGGCAGAAAAAGGACGGAAAGCATGTATCCTGCAAATTCGTCGATCACAATATGTCTGCTGTCTTTCTCCCCCAATATTTTTTCTGCACAATCAGCTGCTGCCGTTCCTGCAATGACAAACACGATTAGAAGAGATACTTGAGCCGGAAAAGACGGTTTCAAAGATAGAAAGAAGAGGAATGCTGCAAGGGAAGCGAAGGTTCCTGGTGCTAATGGAAGATATCCGATAAAACCGAGGGTTGCGATATTTTTCAGTACAGCTGGCAGAAGCATTTACTTAGATTATCACACGAGCGGGTGAATTGTCCTTGTCCGGGGAGCAACTACAAGCAGACAGTGTCAGGCAGTTATTGAAAGACAATGA
>CAZNTS010000364.1:0-9038 GCA_964576045.1 uncultured Nitrospiraceae bacterium
ATGATCCTCTCCATATGTTCCTTCGTAGAATATCCCTTGTGGTGTGCAAAACCATATTCTGGGTAGATGCTGTCGTAGTCGCGCATTATCCCGTCCCTCACGACCTTTGCAATGATAGAAGCGGCCGCGATAGAAGCGCTCCTGGACTCTCCCTTTATCATCGATACCTGCGTTATCTCTGCGGACGGCAATGCTATTGCGTCTATAAGCAAGAGGTCAGCTCCAAAAGTAAGGTCTTTTACAGCCATCTGCATCGCTAGTCTTGTCGATTCCAAGATATTGACCCTGTCTATCGTCTCTGCGTCTACAATTCCCACACCCACATCAAGACAGCTACAGAGGACATCGAAAAAAAGCGATTCCCTCTCTTTCTCTGGAACCTTTTTAGAATCCCTCAAACCCCTGATTCTTCTACCCGGGGGAAGGACTACCGCGGACGCGACTACTGGTCCGGCAAGAGGCCCCCGCCCTGCTTCATCAATGCCAGCGATACGGTGAAATCCCTTGCGCCTGAAGGACTCATCGTAGCGGTAGATATCCATCTATTAATCTTTGGTCTGTTCCACCAGCACTCTTTCACGCTCCTTTATCTTGGCCCCCTTGCCCTTCTTCTCGCGCAGGTAGTATAGCTTCGCCCGTCTCACTGAACCTTTTTTCAAGACATCGATCTTCTCTATCGCGGGGGAATGGACAGGGAATATCCTCTCAACTCCCACACCAAAAGAGACCTTCCTCACCATAAACGTCTGCCTTATGCTGGTGCCCCGCCTCGAAATCACAACACCCTCGTAGGGCTGAATCCTCTCTTTATCACCCTCGACAACCTTTACGAACACCTTAACCGTGTCTCCGACACTAAAAGAAGGTATCTTCTTCTTGTATCCTTCCTCAACCGCACTGATCAGGCCCATTTCTGTCTTCCTCCTTAATCTCTAAAAGTAGTCTCTCGTCTTCAACGGTTAGCGGCGTCTTGTGCAGAAGATCGGGTCTTCTGCGCAAGGTCCTCCTCAACGCTTCCTTCCTTCTCCACCGTGCGATTTCACTGTGATTCCCGGAAAGAAGAACCCCCGGGACTTTATGCCCTTCATACTCCGCAGGTCTCGTGTAATGGGGATAATCCAAGATGCCCCATGAAAACGACTCTTCTTCTGTGGAATGCTCGTCTCCCAGAGCATCCGGCACGAGTCTGACGATGGAGTCTATTATAACCAAAGCAGCCAGTTCTCCGCCAGTCAAAATATAGTCACCGATTGACACTTCCCTGTCAACAAGGGTGTCCTTCACTCGCTCATCTATTCCCTCGTATCTACCGCAGATAAACAGGAGTCGCCTTTGGTCCCTTGACAACGCCAGCGCAGTATCCTGATCGAACCGTTCTCCCTGTGGACTCAGCATGATAGTACAGGTCTCGATACCGTCCGACTTTATGGATTCCACCGCCCTGGAAAACGGCTCCGGCTTGAGCACCATGCCTGGCCCCCCTCCGTAAGGATAATCATCCACGGTCCGGTGCCTGTCCATTGTGTAGTCTCTCAGGTCGTGCGTCCTTATGCTGACGATGCCCCTCTGGAGTGCCCTTTCAAAGATTTTCAATGAAAAATAAGCCTTAAAGATTTCAGGGAATATGGTAATTACTTCGCATCTCATCCGTCTTCTCACTTCCTAAGTGGCTTATTATACACTACACATCATGTTCCGGAACCCGGCACTGCCGGCAGGACATCAATCAATAATCAGGGACAATATATGATCTGAAGCCACAGAGACTACATTTGCTACAATTCAGATCGGGATGGAAGATGCTACAGGAAGGTACTTAGCCCAGAAAGGTTCCGAGCGGTCTTTTTGGAGTTCGGGAGGACTCCCGAACTCCAAAAAAAATATAACTTTATTCGAGGATCTCAAGCACGCACCGCTTGCCTATCTTAGTGCCGGCAGCCCCGAGAATTGTTCTCATGGCACGCGCAGTCTTGCCCTGTTTACCTATCACTTTCCCAAGGTCGCTGGATGCTACCCTCAACTCGAACACCGTGGTCCTCTCGCCATCCACTTCCTTCACGCTTACCTCTTCGGGGCTGTCAACAAGAGCTTTCGCCATTTGTTCCACTAACTCTTTCATCTCATCCACCTCCGTTGGGTTTTGGCCTTCCTACAGACCGGCCCTTTGTAAAAGCTTCTTCGCGATATCAGTAGGTTGCGCACCGTGGTCCAGCCAGTACTTGGCTCTTTCGGCGTTGATCTTGGTCTCTGTTGAACCCTTCTGGGGATCGTACGTCCCGAGTATCTCTATAAAAGGCCCGTCCCTTCTTGCCCTTGAATCGGTCACCACCAGGCGATAGAAAGGCCTCTTGTGGGCTCCTAACCTTGTCAATCTGATCTTAACCAATTATTCACCTCCTGTCTGTTATATGTTTCAAATTTTAATATATTTTCTGCAGAAAGTAAAGGTCTAAAACGGAAGGATCCTGGGCATTCTCATCCCCTTTTTCCCCTTGAACATCTTGAGCATCTTCTTCATCTCGACATACTGCTTTATCACCCTGTTAACATCAGCAACCGTAGTGCCGCTTCCAGCAGCGATCCTTCTCCTCCTGCTGCCGTTAAGGATATTATGATTTCTTCTCTCATCCTTAGTCATGGAATTGATGATGGCTTCAATCTTCACGAACTCTCTTTCGTCTACGGAGACGTTTTTGACCTTACCAAAGCCTGGAATCATACTCAGGAGGTTCTCTATGGGACCCATGCTGCGTATCTTCCTGAGCTGCTCCTTCAAGTCTTCAAAGGTAAAGGATTCCCCGAGGATCTTCTCCTGGAGTTTTTCAGCCTCCTTACGGTCATACGCCTGCTCTGCCTGCTCTATGAGGCTCAGCACATCACCCATCCCGAGGATTCTGGACGCTATCCTCTCGGGATGGAACGCCTCAAGCATATCAATCTTCTCGCCAGTGCCGATGAACTTTATCGGTTTCCCTGTGACAGCGCGTATCGAAAGTGCAGCCCCCCCCCTAGCATCGCCGTCCATCTTGGTAAGAATGATACCGTCGATACCGATCTGTTCATTGAAGTTTTTTGCTATATTTACTGCGTCCTGCCCAGTCATGGCGTCAGCAACAAAAAGGGTCTCCTTCGGACCAGCCTTCGCCTTTATCTCCGCAAGCTCTTTCATAAGATCGACATCGATATGGAATCTGCCCGCGGTATCGAGAATCATAACGTCATTTGCATCGAGTCTTGCTTTTTTTGCAGCATCGCCGCAAAGGGTCACAGGGTCTTTCATTTCCC
The DNA here is from genome assembly GCA_964576045.1 of uncultured Nitrospiraceae bacterium. Classification (GTDB taxonomy): domain Bacteria; phylum Nitrospirota; class Thermodesulfovibrionia; order Thermodesulfovibrionales; family UBA9159; genus CAZNTS01. Next base: position 3,286 of record CAZNTS010000364.1, read on the forward strand.
TGGAATAGAATACCGGCACTTCAATCTGCTTACCTAAAGTTATCAGCTGATCAACTGCTGCAGGACGCTGCAGGTCTGCCGCCACCAGCATCGGCCGCCTTCCCTCCTTCCTGAACAGTCGCGCAAGTTTTGCGGAAGTGGTGGTCTTCCCGGAGCCGTGAAGACCTACCATCATGATAACGGTCGGAGGATTGGAGGCGAGATGTATCTTTGAGCTGGTACCGCCCAAGAGCTCGCAGAGCTCTCCGTTGACAATTTTGATCACCTGTTGACCGGGGCTGAGGCTCTCCAGGACTTCACTGCCCACGGCTTTAGCCTTCACATTCTGGACAAAGTCTTTTACCACCCTGAAATTGACATCGGCCTCCAACAAGGCAAGACGCACTTCCTTCAGGGCCGAATCAATGTCCTCTTCTTTGAGAATGCCCCTGCTTCTCAGCTTCTTGAATATGGACTCGAGCTTCTCACTCAACGCTTCGAGCATTACAGTAACGCGTCGACCTCCTTGGAAAGCGCTTCTCCGATACCAGGAATGTAACCCGCCAAACTCTTCACCACCTTACCCTCCTTGTCGATGACGAACATCGCCGGGATGCCGCTCACCTCATACGCGTTGTTAACGTCCTTGTCATCAACAAGCACAGGATAGATCACCACATGTTTCTCCACAAATTCGCTCACTTCGGAAGGAGCGTTCTTCCCCTTGTCGATTGCGATACCAAGGAGTTCGAAGTTCTTCCCTTTATATTTTTTATATATCCCGTTCAACACCGGCACAGATTCTCTGCACGGCGGACACCATGTGGCCCAGAACTCCAGAATCACCACCTTGCCTCTGAGAGAAGAAAGGGCCAGCGCTCTGCCCTGCAAATCACGCAGGTTGAAATCAGGCGCCTTACCCGGCTCCGCAACCTTCTCAAATGTCTCCGGGGCCTTGCTGCATGACGCCGCTAGAAAAGAGATAATGACTAACGACACCGCTATCCACTGATTCTTAAATTGAGTCATTACGAAGTCGTTTTCCGGATTTACGGAGCGGAGACTTTTCAGGATCCCAAAATTGAATCGATCTTCGCCCTGAGCTGGGGCTTAGGCACCGCACCGACGATCTGATCCACCTTCTGACCGTCTTTAAAGAACATTATGGTGGGTATGCCCATTATCTTGTAACGGCTTGCTATGTCGGGGTTCTCATCGGTATTGAGCTTTGCGACCTTAACTTTTCCAGCGTATTCCTTGGCAATCTCTTCAACTGTCGGAGCGATCATCCTGCACGGCCCGCACCACACTGCCCAGAAGTCAACCATTACCAATCCGCTGCCCTGCACTACTTCTGTATCCCAAGTTGAGGTAGTTACTTCAACAATGCCCTCTGCCATCAGAACCTCCTGAAATTTATTAGTTTAATTATATTTACTGAAGCACACCTTTGTCAATCCGGTCCTTCGAAAAGCAGGCAAAGAAGTGTTTTCGTATGTCCGGAAAAATTCAAGAGCAGTCTTGTGCCAGATATCCCATTGAACATAATGTAGATATGCAAAGTGAAAAACCACTGGCGCGCAACGGCAAAGACACGGACATGATCTGGCATCACTTCCGGTCTGCCCATAAAAATCTCTGCTCTGCCGCTGTCCGCCACAGAGGCTACTCTGGCCGGACTTCTATTTTCCCCCGACAGCACCTTCCGCCTATACTTCACAGACTATACGCATATCAAATAGCGTTATATACTGAAGTCTGGCCTTAGATAAGTTTCCCCCTCAAAAGCAACAGAACAACTTTCAGCAGGAAGAAATGCAAAAGTATAACCCTTCTCTACCCCTCCTCTTTAGTAAGGAAGGAAAAAAGTCGCGTGATCATTACTCCGAAGATGCCGCCGACAAACGCGCCGAAGGCCGCAATAAAACCTATAACCGCCACCACTCCTGTAAGGACGACAAAAGAATTGTTCCCAAAGGTAGTACCGAAAAGTGCCCCGAGATCATGGGCCACCGCCTCTCTCCACCCTCCTCCAAGCGCGTCTCCGAGAACAAGGTCCATGCTGAGGGAGATGATAACCCCAAGGATCGCACCACAAATCGCGACTATGAAAAAACCTCTCTTCAATCCTCTATCCCGTACTTCTTCATCTTCCGGTAAAGGGTCGCCAGATCGACGCCAAGCGCCTTAGCTGTCTCCTCCTTGTTCCTGCCCTGCGCTTGATAGACGTTCAAAATGAGGGTTCTTTCATATCCGGAAAGCGACTGCTTCAGAGGCGATGCCTCGTGCTGCCCGATCTGTGCTCCCCCGTTCTTCTTCAGTTTGTCCGGGAGTTCGGCAGGGGTGACCACCTCGCCCGTGCACAGGACAGTCGCCCTTTCTATCACGTTCCTGAGTTCCCGCACATTTCCCGGCCAGGGGTATTTCATGAGGAAGGCCAAAGTATCGGAATCGACTCCCCTCACGATTTTCTTGTTCTCCTCAGCATATTTCCTGACGAAGTGATTGACGAGCAACAGGATATCCTCTTTCCTCTCCCGCAGAGGAGGTATCCTGATCTCGATGACGTTCAACCTGTAATAGAGGTCTTCCCTGAAGGTCTTCTCGCTCACCTTCTTATCGAGGTCCTGGTTCGTGGCTGTGATCAGTCTGATATCCACTGTCCTAGATCGGGTGTCTCCAAGGGGTGTGACTTGGGAAGATTCGAGTACCTTCAAAAGTTTTGCCTGAAGGTTCAGTGGCATGTCCCCTATTTCATCGAGAAAAAGGGTCCCCTGGTCAGCCATAGTAATGAGACCCGTCTTGTCGGATACCGCTCCCGTGAAGGCGCCCTTTTTGTAACCGAACAGCTCAGATTCGAGAAGTCCCTCGGGTATGGCTGAGCAGTTGATACAGATAAAGGGTCTGTCCCTCCTTGGACTGTTGTTATGAACCATCTCTGCAATAAGACCCTTCCCCGTGCCGCTCTCGCCCAGTATAAGGATGTTGCTCTTTGTGGCGATGACTTTCTCCAGAGTGTCGACGACCCGATTCATAGCCTCCGAATTTGCCACGAAATGCGTAGACCCCATTCGCTGGCTCAACTGCTGCTTAAGGGCGATATTCTCCTCGACGAGCCTCTTCTGCTCCAGCACCCTCCGAAGTGTTATCTTGATCTCTTCATTCAGAAACGGTTTCACGATGTAGTCGGACGCGCCCTTCTTCATCGTCTCGACAGCGGACTCCACAGATGCAAATGCAGTCATGACCACGACCGGTGTGCTGCTACTCAGTTCCTTCGTCTTTTCGAGCACCGCTATACCGTCCCCCCTGTCCATTTTCAGGTCAGTGAGGACAACATCGAACGGTTCTTTCTTCAGCTTCTCTATGGCATCTTCCCCGTTATAGCACACGGTGACCGCATATCCAGCGCTCCTCAAAAGGAATTCAAGGGCCTTGCATATGTCTTTCTCATCATCAACTACCAGTATCTTGGCGTTCATTTCGCTCCATTCATTGGATGTGTGATTGTGAATTTCGTTCCCTGCTTTACTTCGCTCTCTACAGAGAGATTCCCGTTCAACTTCTTGATGATGCTGTAGCTGACGGCCAGACCGAGACCTGTTCCTTTCTCTTTTGTAGTGAAGAATGGATCGAAGATCCGGCCGATGTTTTCCTTTGAAATGCCGACGCCCGTGTCCTCAAAAGTAATCATGATCCGCTGGTCTTTCACCGAGCTGCGTATGGTCAGGGTACCACCTTCCGGCATGGCATCTACAGCATTAAGAATGATGTTCACGATCACCTGTGAAAGCTGGTTACCGTCGGTCGTGATCTCCGGTATTATTTCCGAGAGATCCCTCACGATAACGATGTCCTTCGCCCTCTTGTCGTACTGGATGAGGGAAAGGGAGGATTCGATCAGGTTGTTCACTTTCCACGGCTTCAGCTCGACAGGTGGCGTCTTCGAAAAACCAGAAAGCTGCTTCAAGATGTCGGCGATCCTGTTGATATGGAAATAGATCGTTTCGAGGCTCTCCTTTTTGAACTCGTCCTGCTCCATCTCCTTCAGTATCTGGACAAAGGAAAAGACAGAGGTGAGAGGGTTCCCTATCTCGTGGGTAATGCCAGCGGTGAGTCTTCCGAGAGAGGCCAGTTTCTCGGAGTGGATCATCTGCTCTTCCATCTTCTTCATCTCGGTCACGTCCTGCAACAATCTTATGTACCCGTGTATCTCTCCGTCCGCACCCTTGACCGGAGCGGTCGTCACCTGAAAGTACTTGTCCTTCTGGCCGAACAGGTTCAGCATTAATTCGGTCTGCATGTCGTCAATAAAATAAGAGCCAATCACGGTGCAGTCGGCACAGATCTCGTCACAGGACATGCCAGTGAGATCCCTTCCCGCAATCTCATACATGGTCTGGTTCATCCACTGTATCTTTCCCTGAAGATCGAGCAGGATGATCCCGCTTCCTATGGCGCTGACTATGGTGTTGAGCTTTTCCTTCTCGGTAACCAGTTCTGTAGTCCGCTTGTTAACCTTACGTTCCAATTCCTCGGCATACCGCTCTAACTCCTTTTGATGCCGCGCAAGCTCCTCGGCCTTCACCCTCCTTCTATAGGAAAAGATAAGCATCACAGACACGATGCTGGTGGTGAAAAAGATTGATATGATCAGCCACGAGTAAAACTTCATTGATCTCTGTATGGTTCTCGTCACTTCCGAGTACGGTGCCGATACGGCCACAATCCACTTCGAATCACCGACAGAGGCCGCAGAGAAGGCAAGAACCTTATCCTCTCCTGAAGGAGCGACGTGTCTCCCGTAGTATTCACCCTTGCCTTCGATTATCTTCTTTTCGACATCAAATGTCTTGTGGCATTTGAAACACGATGAATCGGTCTTGTAAAGGTTTTTACCCACCATGCCGGGTTGAGTGGGATGAAAGAGTAAGTCTCCCTTCCCATCCATCATCCACGCATACCCCCTTGACCCAGACTTTATCGGGCTCAGAAACTCCTTTGCAATGTCCTGAATGTCGAGAGAAAGGAGCACTACGCCCTCAAAAGAGCCGGACCTGCATACAGGCGTAATGATCTGGAGCCTCCTGCTGTCCTGTTCCATCAGGCTCTTGCCGGCGCAGGAGCCCTTCGTTTTCTGAAGCAATGTACTGATCTCGGTCTTTTTGAGGGGTATGTCTCCTCCTGAGAAAAGCACGGCACCTGCCTTGTCAAAAAATGCGATATCGGTCTTCACGATATCTTTACCTCTGAAGAACTCGGTCGCAATGCGAGAGAATTCCTTCTTTTCCCTTATCCTCAATTCAGACACCACTGCAGCTATATGCCACAACTCGTCTTTCAGACCATTCACATAAGACTGGATATTAGAGGCCTCAGCGTTGGCAAGAAAAAGCTGCTGCTTGTTGAACTGCTCCGCCATCTCCATCTGGAGGGTCTGCTGAAAAAAGATGTTCAACGTGATGAGGGCCGATACAATAAGGACAAGGATGCCGATAATAACTACGTAACCTTTCATTTTCGTATAATAACAAAAAAAGTCCTTTCAAAAACAGAGAGCCAGCCGCTCAATCTCCTTAACCTTTTAAGCCGTCTTTTCCTGCTGATACTTCGACCTTTTCATAAAAGGAGATACGCCACTGGATTCAAGTCCACACCTGCAGTCCTGCCCGAGACAAAATGATGATATCCCGCGGCAGAGATCATTGCAGCATTGTCCGTGCACAAGTAAACAGGGGGGATAAAGAGCGTGAAACCGTTCCTTTCTGCCATAA
>CAZNTS010000365.1:0-3328 GCA_964576045.1 uncultured Nitrospiraceae bacterium
CTTTGTCAGCGCCCTCTTCAGATTAGCTTACGCCTCCGGTATGTTCGGACGCGGGTAAAGACCTGCTGCCTTGACGATTTTCTCGATGGCCTCTTCCCACTCAATTGCCTGGATGTGTACCCCCTTGACTCCTGGTATCTCAAGGGCCTGCTGGATTAGCTCAACAGTTATCTTGAGTCCCTCTTCCTCCTGAAGCTCTTTCGCCTTTTTCTTATCTTCTCCGGCCGCTTCTTTTGCCTTCAGCATACGGTCGATAAGCGGCCTGGGCACAGTTACGCCAGCAACCGAGGAATCCATATATTTGAGCATCATGGCGCTCTTGGGTACGATAATTCCGGCCAGCAGCGCGGTCTTTTCGAGTACACCCAGGTTCCTCGCCTTCTCCACCTGGGATTTGAAAAGTTCCATATCATATATGCCCTGTGTCTGGATGAAATCAGCTCCGGCATCTATCTTCTTCTTGAGATTGATCGGCCTAAAGTCGATAGGGTCTCCCATCGGAGTCCACGATGCACCTACGAAAAACTTTGGGGCTACTTCGATCTTGTCTCCGCCCTCCTGTAACCCCTCGTCGCGCATTTTCTTGAGGATGCCGACAAGTTGGCAAGTATCCACGTCGTAAACGTTCTTGGCACCCGGGTGTCCTTTCAGCCTTCCAGCCGCACTGAATTTCTGATGGTCGCCCGCAATGCAAAGACAGTTCTTGAGGCCGAGGGCCGCAGCGCCGAGGAGGTCGGCCTGCATCGCGATTCGATTGCGGTCCCTGCACGTCATCTGCATGACAGGCTCCAAGCCTTCCCGGAAAGCAATGAATGCTGCAGCTATACTCGAGATGCGTACGACCGCTGTCTGACAGTCGGTGATGTTCGCCGCGTCGCAAAACCCTTTAAGGATGTTTGCCTTTTTTACAACTTCATGGGGATCAGCGCTCATGGGCGGACCGAGTTCAGCTGTTACTGCGGGATGACCGCTCAGAATGACTCTTTCGAGATTGCTTCCGCTTTTCATTATTTCTTTCCTCCCGCTGCCTCTGACTTCTGCTCTTCTTTTTCCTCGTAGGCTCGGATGTGCTCAAGTGAGACCCTGCGTGGCCCTCCGTCCCTTGAAGTTGACCAGTTACGCGGTGGCTGGATCTCTGCAAGCTTCTCAAGTGTCCCGAGCTTTTTCATCCGCTCCACGATTAGGTACCATGCGCAGTCGATTTCCTGGCTCACCTCGCACTTGCCCTTATTCGTGCCTCCGCATGGACCGTTCATGAGCGTTTTTGAGCAGCGCGCAATGGGACAGATCCCGCCAGTCAGGTGGAGAATGCAATTCCCGCATCCCGCGCAAAGTTCGGTGAAGATCCCTGCCTCCGGCACAGCGCCGTAAAAAGAGGTATTAATGCCCGGGTACACAGGAATCTCCCCAATCCTTTCAGAGAGGAAGTTCACTCCCACACCGCAAGCGGTCGAAAGCACCAAGTCATAAGTCCTCACATCTTCCATGACCGGCGCGAAGAACTCGGGTTCACAGTGCCTCTCGATGGCGGCGTGCTTAACTTCCATCTCTACCCCTTCCTCCAAGGCCTTCATGCGTATCATCGAAGCCAGGATCTCAGCTTCCTTCCCGCCACCGGCGTGGCAGATCGCAACACAGGTGTTACAGCCGAAGACAAGGATTTGTTTGCAGTCCTTTACCATTTCCCAGATTTCGTCAAATGGTTTTTGCGTGCCTACGATCATCGGTTATTCGCTCCTTTTGTTCCGCTTGCTCAGCGCAAGCCCTATAGGAGAAGGGCCGAGCTTGCGGATTTTTTCGGTAAAGGCGGTGCACATCTCCGCCCATTTAGGTCCCATGGCGGCTGACAGATTATACATCTCAAGGCGGGCAGGATCAATGTCCAGCTCTGCCAATAGTTTTCTAACATACTCAATGCGCCGCGCTGCAAATGCATTACCTTCCAGGTAATGACACTGGCCCTTCAGTCAGCCAGCCACAAAAACGCCGTCTACACCCCGCTCGAAGGCTCTGAGGACGTGGATGTGATCCAGCTTTCCGGTGCAGGGCAGCCGGATAATCTTGACGTTTGTCGGATAGGAAAGGCGCATGACCCCTGCCAAGTCCGCTGCTGCAAAGGCGCAGTAATGACAAGCGAAGGCCAACACGTTCGGCTCCCAATCAGGCGGCGTTTCATGAGGTTTTTCAATGAAGGAGTCTTTCTCCTGAATTGTCGCTTCTGCTACTTCAGTCATTTAATCAATCCTCCCGAGATTCTGTCTCATCAGATGACTTTATATCCAGTGTCATTCCAGGGTTGACCGGAATCCAGCAGTCTCTAAGAAACGTGTGCTCCAGCCGCGGGCATGACTCCGATAAATCTGTGCGGTCTGCGGAGGTCAGACATTCTTTTTCTGTGCCTATGTGGTTTCATCCCTTTTTTCATGCCCCGATCAGACCTGGCTCGGATTCGGCCGCAGCATCGATCATGGCGATAATCTGATCATCACGGAAGTTGTTCACCTGGAATGCCTTCGCGGGGCATATGGCTGCACAGATGCCGCATCCCATGCACTTGATTTCGTTATGGGATATCTTTCCGTCTTCGGCGATATACGGCGAGCCGAAGGGACATACCCTGAGACAGCTCAAACAGGACATGCAGAGCTCTCTCTTATGCTTAGCGATGATTCCCGAAACTGCGAGTTTCTCGTGGGACAGAATCACACCTGCCCTCCCAGCCGCAGCAAAGGCCTGACCCAAGGTTTCATCAAGGTTCTTCGGGGCGTGACCCAGTCCTGCAACGAAGAGACCTTCGCTAGGGAAGTCCACAGGACGCAGCTTGACATGGGCCTCAAGGAAATATCCGTCGGGGTTACGCGTGACCTTATACATTTCGCCCACGCTATCAGTCGTCGGATGCGGCCTCAGACCGGTCGATAGAACAACCCAATCGCCATCAATCGATAACTCTCTATCGAGCATATAATCCCATGTTTTCACGTTAAGCTTATCTCCGGAAATTTCGACTGTCGGCTTTCTATCGACCTCGTATCTTACAAACAGTACCCCCATATCTCGCGCTTTCTTGTAATAATCTTCCCGAAGCCCGTATGTGCGGACGTCCCTGTAAAGAATCACCACCTGAGCCTCCGGGTTGCGTTCCTTGATCGTTATTGCGTTCTTTATCGCGTCCTGGCAGCAGATGCGCGAACAGTACTGGGCGGGCTCTTCTCGTGAACCGACGCACTGGACCATCACATAGCGCTCGCCTGATTTCGGAGTTTTACCGGACTGCAAGCTCTTTTCGAGTTCTCTCTGGGTGATCACCCGCTCGCTTTCATTGTAG
>CAZNTS010000366.1:0-9717 GCA_964576045.1 uncultured Nitrospiraceae bacterium
CATGCAAGAAGGGATTGCGGGAAATGCATGGCACCGATAAACGGCAGGATATGCCATGCTCTCAGAGGTTGACCCATGTCTATCATAACAAAAAGCAGGCACATCGAGATGGCGGTTATGGCAAGGAGTTCCCCGAAAAGCACGATTTCCTTGATCGGCTTGAAGTTGTAAATGTATGCTGGAATAACCAGTAGGACTGCCGCAGCGGCAACCCCAACGAGGAATGTGAAATTTGAAATATAGAATCCCCACGAAACCTGATCTCTCATGCCGGTTATGATCAAACCCCTCCGGGACTGATCTATGTAGGCGCTTGCACCCAAGAGTATAAGGAACAGCAGGAACCCCACCCAGAGGTAGTATCTCCTGTTTCCCGTAAAGATCTGACGGAGCGCTATGAAAAAGTTCTTTATTGGGTAGAACATGTCTTCCTCCTACCGCCCGTATGCAAAGAAGTAATAAAACTTCGGATTTGTATTCAAATCCTCTTTAAGCCTGAAGACCCTCTTGTGTTCAATGAGATATCGCATCTCGCTGTTAGGATCCAGAAGGTTTCCGAATTTTCGCGCGCCCACAGGACAGGCCTCGACGCAAGCAGGATACCTTCCTTTTCGCGTCCTTTGTATACAGAAAGTACATTTTTCCACAACCCCTCTGAAACGGGGGCGGTTCCCAAGATAGTGAGTGTTCGGGTTGATATCCTCGGATTTCCTTTCAGGTTCAGTCCAGTTGAAATGGCGTGCACCATAAGGACAGGCAGCCATGCAGTACCTGCAGCCTATGCACCAATTATAGTCTACCACCACTATCCCATCCTGTTCTTTCCACGTTGCCTGTGTCGGACATGCCCTGACGCACGGAGGGTTTTCACACTGTTGACATTGCACCGGCATGTAAAAATATTCCTTCTCAGGGACTTGAGGTGGGTTATAGTACTTCTCAGATTCTTCAAGATCACTGAATTTCTCACCCTTCTTAAACCTCAGTACAGTGATCCAATGTATCTGAGGGTCTTTTGACTGATTGTTTTCGTCCACACATGCATATACGCACCTTCTGCACCCGATGCACCGGGACAGGTCGAGTCCGTAACCGAATAAAACGCCAGGCATAGGTTTTTCGTTGCCGATCCTGATCGCCTTTTTGTATTTCTGTTCTGCCTCTTTTTCAAGACGCTGAATGACTTTTTTTATTTCCGCGTCATTCATCTCGCTGAAACGTTTCTGGAAGAAAGCCTCCCAGAAAGAGGCATCTGCTTTGTCTAGGGGGAGTGCCGTTGCGGCAAGACCGAGGGCAGTGCCCTTCAAAAAGGTCCTGCGATTTATGGATCTCTCAGACCTAGTCCCCTTTTCCCTTTTCATGCGTGCCTCGCTTCTATTTGATGTCCGATGGCCTTACGGGAGGAGGCATCGGTTGTATCGGTTTGAATACAGGGTCATGGGGCCAGTGGCAGTTGACACAGAGAAGATACTGTTTTTCCCCATTCCACATGCCCGTCCTCTTTCCATGAAGTCCCACTTTCCAGTCCCTGAATACTGTCCCGTGGCATTGACCGCAGAGATAGTATGATTCCTCGAAACTCACAAGCTTACCATTGGCGAGTCTCAGTTTGTCCCTGTTGTCAGGATTGTGGCAGTCAAAACACCAGCCATCAGGCATGTGTTTTAATATTATATCCTGATGCATCTGTTCAAGCTTTCTCGGTTTTCTGTTCACCGGCATGCCCTGGTGGCACTGGGAACAGGGGAAGATGCCCGGCGTGAATGGAGGGGGAGGTACAAAAAATTTCTTTGGGATGTCCTCCTCGGCAGATACGTGAAAGGAACAGAGAAGCGATAGAATGAAAAAAGACGCTACAGTCAAAGCTGCGCAGCTCTGTCTATTTTTCATTGTACCTCACTGCCTAATACGCCCCTTTCTTTTATAAGACACTGACCGCTTTTTTCACCACTCGGAAAAGCGGTCAGTGAACTTCCTTAAACACAGGAAATATCTTGTTCAATCCCCAGAACAGCACAAAGGGCGTCATAAACACTAGAATAGCTCCGAATAATCCTTCCTTGAATGTCTCGATGTCGTGGGGAATGATCGGAAGGCTGTAATGCATGAACCCAGCAAAGGTGAGAGAGAATGACTGTCCTCCGATGACAACGTTCCACCTCATCATAAAGACGCCGAACAGGACAAGTAAAACACCGATAACGGTTCGCCTAATGGTCAGGCCTGGAAGCAGGAAGAGGATGAATGGGAGTAGATTCCCGATGCCGTACTGGAATACAAAGATATCTAAAAAGTCCTTGCCGTAAATAACACTCCTTAGAATGTCCCATGTCTTAACCGCGGTATATCCCCTGAAGATCAGATCGAGAAGTTCAAGGCTTATTGCGAAGATAAGGAAAAAAAGAAGGTACTTTGCGGTCATTTTGATTACATTTATCTCAATCCCTTTTATCTCTTCAACTGTATGATAGGTGCCGTAAGTGGTCTTCTTCCTTGCGGCGAGGAATCGCTTTATTTCCATGACAACGATATATGTGAGCATACAGAGGGCAATGCCTGATACCACCGCCGACATGATGAAAATAACCGGCATTAGGGGAGTCATCCATAAGGCATTCGCCTTGACGGAGCCGAATATAAATCCTGCGTATCCATGTAAGAAGCAAGCGATCGGGATACCAAGGCCTGCAAGGATCTTGACCGCCTTTTCATCCTGATGACGGGCCTGCTCGCTGACATCATAGGCGCCTAAAGTCAGCGCCGAGAATATGAGATGCTGGATCTTTTCGGCACCGCTCTTATCTGTTTTGCTCCGCAGTGTAAGGGCAGTTTCGACAAGATGTTTCCGATAAAGAAACCATATCTCGCTTGCGACAATAGCTCCGTAAGTGCTGAACACAATACCAAAAGCCGCTATGGCCGAAGTGAAATGAGGCGTCATGAAGACTTCAACGCCTCTTTGGGGTTGTTGAAGGTGCATCTGGAGGGGCATCATCGCAACCGGCAGGAGGGCCAATGAGAAGACCAAGGCGAATCGAGCAATCTCCTTAAGCTGCTTTATGCCGAAGACGTGATAGAGGGAGGAAAGGACAAAGGCACCGGCCACTAAGCCCGTCATGAAAGGATACATGACGATCTGTATGCTCCAGTAAATATACTCATTGGGGGTTACGAACAACTCCTTTACCGTCCAGACTTCTCCGTGTACCATCTCAGATCACCTCCCTGCTTATGCCTCTATAGTAGACTTGTGGTCTGGTGCCGTATTCATCTTTCAGTACGCTGACCCTTTCGGTTCGTATGATCCGTGATACCGGATCATTGGGGTCTCTGATATTCCCTATCTGCCTCGCACCGAACGGGCATGCGCCCACGCACGCCGTTTTCATTCCCTTGGTAATCCTGTGGTAGCAAAACGTGCATTTCTCGGCTACCTTATATACCGGGTGGAAGAATCTAACACCATAGGGGCATGCCATAATGCAGTAGCCGCAGCCTATGCACCACTTCCTGTCCACAAGTACTATCCCATCAGCAGTCTGATAGGTCGCACCCACGGGGCAGACCTGGACGCAGGGAGGGTTTTCACATTGGTTGCAGAGCTTTGGGACAAAGAAGGCCTTTTCAATATCTTCCTTCCTTATGTCCTGGAATCTTCCTTCTCCAAGGTCGATCTTGTTGGTAATGAAACCATCACGAGCGCCTTTAGGGGTATCCGCGAATATCCTGCCGTCTTTCGTGAGGACATAACGCTCTACCCATGTCCTTGTGACGTTGGCGTCATATGGGACCTCGTTCTCCAATTTGCACGCCTTGACACAAAACCCGCATCCTACACATTTATAAGTATCCACCAGAAATGCCCACCGTACCTTCTGTGTTTCTCCCCTTTCGGCGAAGAGCTTTTTTGGATCCACTATTTCTATAGCCGCAAGGGGGAGGGCCAGTCCAGCAATCCCCTTCACTGCATTTTTCAGGAAGTTCCTTCTAGTGATCATTTCATACCCTCCAACGTAGGCTTGTGCGGGTTGTGGCACATCGAACATTCAACCCCGGGATTATGTTTCTCCGGATCTATCCCTCTGATGTTTGCCCTCCCGCTTGTGGGGTAGGGGAGCGGGTAATGGCACCGTAAACACTGTTCCCTGCTCTTGTCGATTTTAAGTTTGGGAGGATCTGACGGGTGATCCAAGACGGGGCCATGGCAGTTCTCGCAGTTGATGATAGCATGGGGCGTCTTCATGATGCTCTCGTATTTATCGCTGTGGCAGTCCTTGCAGTATTCGCTATTGAATTTGTATTTCACCTTGAATTGTTTCCACCATTGCTCACTGCCCTTATTATGGAAGCCGTACATGTAACCGCGTTCCCATATGCCGAAGTCCTTCGGGACATAGAACACCCTGGCTATCAGGATAAGAATGACAATGGCGATCACGACATAGAGCGGTCGCCATACATGACTCTTCACAGATCCTACCTCCCCTTCTTCTCTAAGTTATACCCATTCTATAGTAAAACCCTGGCTCGTACAACCAGCGGGGCAGTTAGCGCACACCTTCCCCGCCTTGTCAGTCCGTGTTTCTAAATGGTCTGCTGTTACGAACCGATGAACTTTTTCGGCTCCCTATATTCGTGGCACCTGATACAGTCCTTTTTAGCGCCTTCAGCAGTTACACGCCAGACATGGGGTTTGTGGCACTCCTTACACTTCATGCCGACAACCTTTATGTGAAGATTATGCTTGCCCACGTCCGGGATGTTCTTATGGCAGGTAAGACAGTCACCCCAATCGGGTCTGACCTTTTCATGGGGCTTGTGACACTGATAGCAGTAAAACTGCATCGGCGCATCGGAAGGCACATCGATTTTTATGGCTTTCTTGATGACCGCCTGACTTGGCTGATAGTGTCTTACGTCAATGGAGGCATCCGCTAAGAGTTCTTTTCTTACCTCTTCGCCGCCATGGCAGAAGAGACATTTCTTCCTTCCTGGCCTGAGATCCTTTGTCCTGTCTGTATGGCAGTTCAGGCAGGCGAGTTGATCCATGCCCTCTCCGTGCACTACCTTGCCCTCATGACATTTGACGCAGAATCTTTCTTCGGGAGTGAACTTATGCACGATGTATCCGTGACACTTTGAACACTCCGTCTGTTCGATGAACACATGTTTTGCATGCAAATTAGATTTATTTATCATCGGCGCACTCGGATATCTCGCGTCTTTCTCCCAGTGGCACTTGATGCAGAACTTCCAGGGAACGATGATTTTGCCGTGCCTATCGGGTACGACGGTGGGACGCTTCAGGACAAAGCTTATGAGCAGGTTGTTCATCTCGGGCACAGACAGGTGATGGCACTCGTGGCAGTTTACATCACGGTGTTCGCTCTTGTCCCATGCCTCAAACGCAGTCTTCATAAGATGGCAACTGACACAGAACTTCGGGTTATTTTGGGTGAAATCGTAGAACCTGAAGGAACCGTACCCTGCACCGACCAGAATCAGGAGCAACAGCACAGCTATAATGATCTTCCCTTTTAGGGGCATCCCGGTATCCAGCCACCTAAAGGGCAAGAGTAAGAGGTCTTTTATCCTGCGAAACATTCTCTAATCCTCCTTGTGCATTGTTAACATTCCTTCAATGTGTGGTATGCGGCGTCAATGGTTTCCCTTATGTCTTTTTCGCTATGGGCAAGTGAAATGAAACCAGCCTCGAACTGGGACGGCGCAAGATTAACCCCCTTTGTGAGCATGCCTTTGAAGAAGCGGGCGAATCTTGCGGTATCAGATGTCTTTGCGGTCTCATAGTCAGCCACTTCCTTGCCCGTGAAGTAGGTGCAGAACATGGTCCCCGCCCTGTAAAACTTTGTTTCAATTCTGGCACGCTTTGCCGCATTGCGAAGCCCATCTTCAAGGAATGAAGCTTTCTCCAGAATGCGTTCATATATTCCGTTCGCTGAAAGTATTTTCAGGGTTTCCAGCCCCGCTGTCATCGCCAAAGGATTGCCGGAGAGCGTCCCGGCCTGATATACCGGCCCTTCCGGTGAGACAACTGACATGATTTCGTTCTTCCCTCCGTAGGCCCCTACTGGAAGCCCGCCGCCGATCACCTTTCCGAGGCAGGTCATGTCGGGCTTGATACCGAAATAGGCCTGTGCACCTCCGTACGAGACCCTAAACCCGGTCATCACCTCGTCGAAGATTAATATGATCCCGTACTTTTTCGTGAGTCTGCGCAAGGTTTCTAGAAACCCGGGCTTTGGGAGGACACACCCGATATTGCCCAAAACGGGTTCGATGATAACCGCAGCAATGTTCCGCCACTCTTTTTCCACTGTCTCTTTGAATGTCCGGGTATTGTTGTAGGGAAGAGTGATCGTATTTAGCGCGTAAGATTTTGGAACCCCGGGACTGTCCGGAACACCGAAGGTGGCGGCGCCCGACCCTGCCTTCACAAGAAGTCCATCGGCATGGCCGTGGTAACACCCCTCGAACTTGATGATCTTTTCCCTGTGGGTGAACCCCCGTGCTACCCGAAGGGCGCTCATCGTAGCCTCGGTGCCTGAATTCACCATGCGTATCTTTTCGATGGAAGGATATGCCCTGATAACTCGCTCAGCCAGTTCTATCTCGAGGGCCGTGGGTGCGCCGTAGCTCGTACCATTCTCGACGGCCTTTTTCAGGGCTTTTACGACCTTGGGATGGGCATGCCCCACTATCATGGGACCCCAGGATAACACGTAGTCGATATATGCGTTACCGTCCACATCGTAGATCTTCGGTCCCTTCGCACTCGAAATGAAGAGTGGGTTTCCGCCCACAGCCTTGAACGCCCTCACGGGACTGTTCACTCCTCCAGGAATAAGCCTGACGGCCTGATTAAAAAGTCTCTTTGATTTTCCCCAGTTCATAATTTTAAACGGATGATTCCGGCAATGGGACCCACGGGACATTGGCGAAACTGATCAGCGACCCAATGCTAGACTGCGAAAGAATGCCTCATTACCTCTCGTTTAACGTAGTTTATAACTATACTACAATTAAAAGATAATTGTCAAAGATTCGCATTTTGATTTACATCACCCTAGACAATATGGTATAAAGAAAAATCAAAACTTAGGACGGAGGAAAGAATGAAGAGATTTCAATTTCTGGCGATTCTCGTGTCGCTTGCGCTGCTGTTTTCTTGTGCAAAGAAAGGAGAACAGAAATCATCGGCCTATGTCGCCAAGGTCGGTTCTGCGACAATCACGCAGGATGATGTGAACAGGGAGATAAAGGGACTTCCCGATCAAATACAGAAGATGTTTGTAGGTCCGGAAGGAACTGAACGGTTCGTAGATGAACTTGTGAAAAAGGAGATACTTTATCAGGAGGCGAAGAAGAAGGGAATTGAGAACAATCCCGATTTTCAAAAGAAAGTTGAAGAGTTCAGAAAACTGACCATGATCAGTCTGCTCCTTGAGAAAGAGATCGAAGACAAGGCAAAGGTTACAGAAAAGGATGTAAAGGACTACTACGAGAGCCACAAGGCCGACATGACTACGAACAACCAGATCAAGGCGAGCCATATCCTGGTAAAATCCGAGGAAGAGGCGAGAAAGATTTTGGAGCAGTTGAAGAAGGGCGGAGATTTTGCGAAGATCGCAAAGGAGAAGTCCGTCGACACCGCCTCCGCTAAGAACGGAGGAGACCTCGGTTTTTTCTCGAGGGGTCAAATGGTTCCAGAGTTTGAGAAAGTCGCATTCAGCCTGAAGGAAGGGGAGATTGGCGGTCCCGTGAAGACTCAGTTCGGATACCACATCATAAAGGTGACCGCAAAGAAGGAGGGCAAGGTTGTGGAATTCGATAAAATAAAGGACATCCTTACCCAGAAAGTGACCGCGGAGAAGCAGAAGACTGCTTTTGATTCGTACATTGAGGGGCTTAAGAAGTCCTATAATGTACAGAAGAACAAGGAGGCTATCGCTGCGATCTCGCAGGCCAAGGAAACGACTAATACGTCTGCTGAAAAGCCGGATGTGGCAGGCACAAAGCCTGAGGGGCAGAAATAGGGGAAATCGTCAAGCTGACAGACCACTCTTCGCGGACTTAGGGATCAAGTATACACATGCCTGATCACCATCGGAGAGGCACTGTTCACGCACAATGTCCTCTCCGATGACCTCTTTGTGGAGCTGAAGCTCATAGGCGCATGCTTCCTTGAAACGAAGTGCGACCCTTGAGATAGGGCAGTTGAACTGTTTGAGCCTGAAGTACTTCCTGTTTTCCTCAAGTTCAGCGATGTACCCTTCCCTGCAGAGCAGGTCAGTATATGCGTGAAGGCGTGCTGAAAGGTTATGAACTCCTGAGAGCTGTTTCTTCATCTCCAGAGCTGCCCTCTGTTTTCTTCTTCTGAATATCTCGTCGATCCTCATCTTCCCGTCATTAAATTCAATGTCGGAAAGCATGTCCATGACGAAGGATTGGTAGGACTTTGGAAAGAGGTCGTCAGCCCTCTCGGTCAGCCGGTATAAGAAGCCTGGCCGTCCCACACCATGTTTCTTCGTGATGTACTCTACGGCGCCGCTCTTTTCGAGAATAAGTAGGTGCTGCCTCACTCCCATTGGGGTGATGTTGACGTCTTGGCTGAGGTCTTCCACCGACATGTTACCGTTCCTTTTCAGCGCAAGCAGTATCTTCTTTCGTGTAGGATTGTCTGTGAGGGAAGTGTCCATACGCAAAAATAGCACAATCAATCGTAATTGTAAATAGAAAAAGGCCACCTATTCATAATCTGTAGCAGCCCTTTTTGTGGCGGGCCCTTTCCACTTCTTCACGCTTTATGTCAAATCCCTTCTTGTCCAACATCCCGTACATGAAGTGCTTCCCCGCTTCTGCGCCCGGCTGGTTGAAGGGATTGACCCTGTAAAGGAATCCAGTAAATACTGTAGCTATCTCAAAGAACTGGAAAAGTTGTCCCAGATGATATGCGTCCAGAGAAGGCACGGAAATGGTCATGTTCGGCCTCTTGTTTTGTGCGAGCGCCAGCTCTGTGGACTCTTCCTCAGCCTTTATCAACTCAGAGAGAAGGTGGCCTGCAAGGTGGCTCATTCTTTCCCTGTCTGCGAAGACCTCCGGTATCCTGATATCAGTTCCGTAATCCAGAACTCGCACGAATATTAAGACCTTGTCCTCAGGACCTTCCATCCATAGCTGGAGCTGTGAATGCTGGTCAATAGTGCCCAGGGAGGGATATGGTGTCGTACGCGAACCGAGTTTGCCCAGACTTTCGGACCACAGCTGGCAAAACCATTCGGCAAGGCATTTCAGGGAGTCAGCATAAGGTATCATGACGCTGATATTCCTGTTCTTTTCCTTGTCCATGATGTATAGAAGGGTTCCGAAGAGATATGCCGGGTTCTTCCATATTTCCGGCTCAGCACATCTGTCGTTGATTTCTGCAGCTCCCCGCAGCAGTTCTACTGCCTCGCCACCGATCACCTCGGCAAGCAGGAGCCCCACCGGGCTCAGGACTGAATACCTTCCGCTGACTTCAGAGGGGATAGAGAGGGTCCTGAATCCCTTCTCTTTTGCGATCGTTCTCATGCCTCCCTTTTCAGGATCCGTAATAACAAGAATCCTGTCTTTGGAATCGTCTCCCAGCGCATTCCACAGAGCGTCCCATATCACCATAAATCCTGCCATGGTCTCCGCGGTGCTCCCGGACTTTGTGAT
>CAZNTS010000367.1:0-6553 GCA_964576045.1 uncultured Nitrospiraceae bacterium
TATGTTCCTTATGTCCTTGATCCACGGGTTATCAAGTATCTGAGCATTATCGTCAAATACAAAATCAGCCAAAAGGGCGTTAAAATATAGGGAAAAAGCAACGAGTATTATTACAAGAATTGGTGCGAAAGCAATTATCGAAGTCGTCTTCGGTAAGCTACCGTTCGAGGAAGATTCCTGCAATGGTACTACCGCTTCTCCGGTTTTGCCTTGATTGCCTGAGGCTTCCTTAATTGCAAGGCTTTTCCCTCTTGAAGCTTTACCCACATTCGCTATTATAGCACGGGTGTCAGCATTGCCATTTACACTTAAGATGGATGTAAAGATAAGAAATCTGAAAACGTAGCATCTCGTTTTCTCTACAAAGGACTTGCCATTTAGCACGCAAATTTCGTAGATTTTGCCCGGAAAAAGTCCTGATCGGTCACCGCTACATCATCAAAGCAATAATTTTTGAGATACACGAGCCCAGATGGGTCGTCGCAGAAAATTGAAAGGTCGAGTTCAACAGGAATAAGAAGTGAATCCGTTTGTGCGACAATTCCATGGCGTAAGGGAGATTTGACACAGCGGGGTTGAAAAAAAGAGATTTCCGCAGCATACAAGACGCCAGTCTATACCATTCAGCTCCACTGACTCCCCTTTAGAAGACCTCTCTGAACATCCTGCCGTAAGACCTTGTGCTTATTCTCTCATCGCATATGATGATACTCCCGGTATCGGTCTTCGACCGGATCAGCCTTCCAGCACCCTGCTTGAATTTCAACACTGCACGCGGCAGAGTATACTCATAAAACGGATTACCACCCTCATTTTCGATCAGCTCGGTCCTAGCAACGACCATAGGCTCCGTCGGGACCTCAAAGGGTAGTTTGGTAATAATAAGGTACTTAAGGGAATCTCCCTTGATGTCAACGCCTTCCCAGAAGGAGTCCAGCCCGAAGAGCACGCAGTTCTCACTACGCCGCATTGTGTGAAGCATGGCCTTTTTCGAAAATTCGCCCTGCATCATCGGATTGAGTCCGTTGTTCTCCAATATTACTGAGCAGAGCGTCCACGTCTTCTTCATTACTTCCTTGGACGTAAATAGTGCGAGCACCCCACCATCCTTCCTGAGTGACTCGGCAAGTATGACTTCTGCCAGTTTTTCTGGACCGTCCCCCCGCCTGAGATCTATCCCCCGCTTCACTTCGAAGACGACCTGTTTCCCGTAATCAAAGGGCGATGGCAAGGAAATCGTCTTGGCCTCGTTCAGGCCGTGAACCCGTGAGAAATAACTGAAGTCCCCTGAAACTGAGAGGGTGGCAGAGGTGAGTACGATAGACCGGTATTCAGGTACGATCTGATTCACAACAAAATCCCTCGGATAGACCGGCGACATCCTGAGAGCCGTCATCGCATCTTCGATTTCGAGCCAGCGTACATGCCTGGCCATGCCCTGAGAAATCCCTTCCAGTCCGTCAGCATATGCGTATAGTTTGAGAAGTGTCGCACCGAGCTCCGTCTCTTCATCCTCTTTAAAAAGTCCAGTGACGGAGGTCCTTATATCGGTTATAAGAGTTCTGACAGCGTCTGCCAGTCCTGTCAGCAGGTCACCGAATCTGAAATCCTCTCTTATGATGTCCCTGTCCCTGAATTCCCTCCGTAAGAGTGCCCAGAGCAGCTCCATTTCAGTCGCCAGGGACGTCACGGGGGAGAACAGATGAGGCGCGCCAGAGAGTATTCCCTTATATGTGCCTCTCTCATCAAGCCTCAGAAGTCTGCTCAGTATCTTGCCAAATCCCCTGTTCGAAAGAGTGACCCCAATCACATCGGAAAGTGCGTTGTCCAGGGCATGCGCCTCATCTATAATCAACACGTCTGCTTTCGGAAGTATCCTCGAGTTCTCATTTAGCATGCTGTTGATCCCTATAAGCGCATGGTTCGCCACGATTAGTCGGGCCCTCACCCACCTCTTCCTCGCCCCGAAGTAGAAGCACTGACTGTAGTACGGACACTTCATCCCCTTGCAAGCGTCAGAATCCGAGCAAACTTTATCCCATAGGAAAGACATCTTCGTATCGAAGTCTTCCAAGTCTCCTGTCTCGGTAGTTGTGATCCATAAGCGTAGCTGCCCGTATTCGGCGGACTCTGTTTCGTCCTCGGCCCTAAATGCATTGAAGCGCCGCAGGCAGATGTAATTCCCCCTTCCCTTTGCAACAGCGTAAGGAAACTCTCTGAGCTCCGAGAGAAAGCCCAGATCCTTTGAGGCGAGCTGCTCCTGGAGATTTAGTGTTTTCGTCGAGATTATTGCCCTTTTCCCGGCAATAATGAGAGGGATGAGATATGCAAAGGTCTTGCCAGTGCCGGTTCCTGCCTCCGCCATGAGAATTCCGCCGTCTTCGATTTCCCCCGCACAGGCCCGCATCATTTCAATCTGTGAGGGCCTTATCTCATAGCCGTCCAGCGCCTTACCCACAACTTCCTTAAGAAATCTCTCCGATTCCATAGTCAGGAACATAAGTTATTTTGCATCATCTTTGTATGATTTTGCATCGTGGATTTTAATCTTGAGAAACGAAAGTCGCTTCGTTCCGGAGGAAGAATTGACGAAAGAAGTTTATTCCGAGTGACACTGCATTGCTATATCCCTGCCGTCATCGAATGGATGACCTCTATAAGAGGAGCTGGATAGACACCAAGCCAAATGAGCAGGACCGCCAGGACCACAAGCACTACGCTTCCTGTCAAAGGGATTGGCACGGCAGGAACGGACTTCTCCTGGTACGGAGGCTCATACATCACGATGATGATCCTCAGATAGTAGAAAAGCCCGATGACGCTGTTGATGACAAGGGCTATGACCAGCAGCCATAATGCCGACCCTGCTCCAGCGGCGACCACGTAAAACTTTCCGATAAATCCAGCGGTGAGGGGAATTCCTGCCAAGGAAAAAAACACCGCCGTCAAAAAAAGCGCAAGCCAGGGTCTCTCCCTGAAAAGACCTCTGTAATCACACAGCAAATCCGCGTCCCTCTCCTTGCCAGACAACACAGTGACAACACCGAATGCACCTATAGTGGTAATGAAATACGCCACGAGATAGAAACTCACCGCAGTCAACCTCAGTGCGCCGCTTGCAAGGAAGGCCACGAGAAGGTAACCTAGGTGTGCTATGGACGAATACGCGAGGATGCGTTTTACATTCTCCTGGAAAAGCGCTAGGAGGTTCCCTGTGAACATAGAGATGATCGCGATAAAAGAGATGGCTGCGAAAAGCGACCCGTACGAATGGATGTCCACGCCGGCAAAGTAACGGAGCAGGAGGGCGAACATCGAGCCCTTTGAGACAGTGGCAATAAAGGCTGTCACCGGTGCAGGCGCCCCCTGAAAGACATCCGGAGTCCACATATGGAAAGGCGCCAGCGCCAGTTTGAAGCCGATGCCGATGAAGATCATCGCAAGCCCTCCAAGGAAAATACGATTGCCAGTCCCGGCGGGCGCCATTGCTGACGCCACCAGGGAGAACTCCATGGTGCCTGTCTCGGCATAGACCAGCGCCATACCGAAAAGCAGAAAAGCGGCAGAAGCTGCTGCTAGAACGAGATACTTGACCCCTGCTTCGATGCCGTGGTCGCCCCTCGTATAGGCGACAAGGGCATAAAGAGAAACGCTCAGAATCTCAAGACCTAGGAAGAAGGACGCGAAGTGGCACGATACGACGAGCACGGACGCACCTAGTGCCGCAAGTGGAAGAAGGACATGGAATTCCTCGATGTTCCCTCTCCGGCCCTTAAGATAGTCCGACGACAGAAGGGTCACACAAAAGCTGGCAGCCAAGATCAGTCCAATATAGAAAATGGCGAAATCGTCGAGAATGACGAGAGAGGATATCCGGAGCGGAGTATCAGGCAAATAAAGGAGCGACGTAAAGGCGATGAGTATCCCAGTGAGCGAGAGAAGAAACGCCAAGGAATATTTTCGGTAAAAGGCGATGGCCAGCATGATGACGACGGGCGCTGCCGCCATTACGATGAAGGGGGACAAAGACACGAGATCGCGGGCTGTCATGGTCCGCCTTTGGCATCCGGAACCCGGAGCACGTTTTCGCGGCTTTGGATCACGCACACATTCTGCCTGAGATCATTCAAAGACGGTTTGGTTGTACTGATAAGCGGCTGGGGATAGAGTCCGATCCAGACAATCGCCGCAATCATGATCGCCATGATCGTCATCTCCCTGCCTCTCAGGTCGGGGATACTCAAGTCCTCCCTCTTTACCCCGAAGAAGGTGCGCTGGATCAGCCACAATGAATAGATGGTTGCGGCAACAAGACCGGTTGCGGCGATTACCGCCGCAGGAATATTCACATGGTATGCTCCGATCATTACCAGAAACTCTCCTACAAAATTGCCAAGGCCTGGAAGACCGAGAGAAGCGAGCCCGAAAAAGAGCCCTACGCCGCCTATGCGCGGCACCGCTGTCCACAGCCCGCCCATTCTTTCCAGGTCCCTCGTATGTAAGCGCTCTTGCAGCGCCCCCACAACGATGAAGAGCGCTCCGGTGCTTATGCCATGGCAGACGATCTGTATCACCGCGCCCTGAAGCGCAAGTTCGTTCCACGCGAAGATGCCGAGAAGAACAAACCCCATATGGCTAATGCTGGTGTATGCAACGAGCCTCTTGAGGTCGTTCTGTGCAAAGGCAAGTACCGCTCCATAGAGGATACCGATGACCGCAAGCACCATAGCAACCGGCCCAAAATCAAAAGCTGCCACAGGGAAAAGGGGCACGGCAAAGCGGATGAGCCCGTAGGCCCCCGTCTTGAGAAGAAGGCCCGCAAGTATAACGCTCCCTGCAGTCGGCGCCTCCGTATGAGCGTCAGGAAGCCAAGTATGGAAAGGAACCGCCGGTAGTTTTACCAGAAATGCGACGACGAACCCTAGCAGCAGAAACATCTCTTTCGTCCGGCCCATGGAGGTACCAAGCAACTGAGTATAATCAAAGGTGTAAATCCCTGTCACCCGCGCATGAACAAAATAGAGCCCCAGTATCGCAGAGAGCATGAGGAGACCGCTAAGCTGGGTGAAGATAAAGAACTTCACAGCAGCGTAAATCCTATTTTCGTGTCCCCAGAGAGCGATGAGGAAGTACATCGGCACGAGCATCAATTCCCAGAAGAAATAGAATAGGAAAAGGTCGAGAGACACGAAGACACCGACTATGCCCGCAAGACTCCACATCAGGTTAAAATGAAAGAACCCTATACGTTCCCTTATCTCCGTCCATGACGCAGCCACGGACATAATCCCCATAAATGCGGTGAGAAGCACCAGGACAAGACTAAGTCCGTCCATTGCAAGATGGAAATTGACACCTAGCCGGGAGATCCATTCCGTATTTATTTCTGCAAGCCATGAGCGCCCTCTGGCAGGGGCGATGCCGTCAGTATATTGAGACCAGATAACAAGGACAAGCGCAAGATCGGTTGCGATGGCGGCAAGGGAAAGCCACCGTGGCAATCTGCTGTCCACCCGCTCCAGAAACCACGCCAGCAGACCTCCTGCAATAGGTATGAGGATCAGCCAAACAAGTATCATAAAAATACCACTACAATCCCGAGCGTAATTACTGCACCAAGAACGATGCCCATCGCATACCATCTCACTTTTCCGGACTGCGTGAGTGCAAAACAGCCGCTTAAGAATCTGTTGTACCAGGCAATTCCCCCGTAAATGAGATCGACAAAGTCGTCTTTGTTGATGCGTGCCAACCAGAAGAACGGCCTTACAAAGACCCGTTCGTACAGCCAGTCAAAGCCCCATCCCGAAAGCCAGAAGCGATGCACAATCTTGCCCGCTGGATGCACCGCAAAGCCTTCGATAATGGCACGAGACCTCAGGAACAGCAGATATGCCGCATATACTCCGAAGAGGGAGACCGCAGAAGCGATAATCTGCTGCATTCCCTCTGCCAGCAATACTTTGTTCATAACTCTTGTTGAAGGCAGGGCGGTCTCGAGAAAGTCCGAGAATATCGGAAAGTGGCCCAGTGTGCGGGGAAGTTCCACAAAACCGCCAATGATTGAAAGCAGAGCAAGGATCACTAGAGGGATCTTCATCGTAATGCCCGGCTTTCTGCTGGCCTTGCCAATCGCATCGCCAAAAAAGATAAGGAATACCATTCTAAAGGTATAGAGGGAGGTGAGCAATGCCCCGGCAAGACCGGCTGCCCACAGCCAGGGACTTCCGTTCACGGACGCCAGTGCCTTCCAGAGTATCATGTCCTTGCTGTAAAACCCTGCAGTGATTAGAGGGAGGGCCGAGAGGGATGAAGAGCCTATGAGAAAGGTCAGGAATGTGACCGGGAGTTCCTTTCGAAGCCCCCCCATCCTGAACATGTCATGTTCATGGTCAAGTGCGAAGATTACAGCGCCAGCGCCAAGAAAGAGGAGGGCTTTGAAAAAGGCGTGGGTCATAAAATGGAAGATAGCAGCAGACCATCCTCCCACTCCCAAAGCGAGGAACATATACCCGATCTGGCTTATGGTCGAATAGGCAAGGACGCGCTTTAT
>CAZNTS010000368.1:0-3206 GCA_964576045.1 uncultured Nitrospiraceae bacterium
GAGATTTACAACTCTACTAATGTTGGCACGCCCAATTTCACCTGCGCTGGAACTCTCAACCCTCCGGGCGGCTGCACTGCCCCAGCCAGCTACTGTGGCGGTACTAGGGGAAGAATCACTTCTCGTACGCAGGAGCTGGCCGGGCCTAACAGCGCAGATAATACCGTGCAGGTTACAAACGGGTATTCGCCCTGTGCTTACCAGGCGCCTG
This sequence comes from uncultured Nitrospiraceae bacterium, assembly GCA_964576045.1. GTDB lineage: Bacteria > Nitrospirota > Thermodesulfovibrionia > Thermodesulfovibrionales > UBA9159 > CAZNTS01. The sequence goes on from CAZNTS010000368.1 coordinate 212, forward strand.
TTACCGGCAGCTACGGCGTCTTGTTTACGGCAGCCACTGCTAATGGAGTTAACCCTCCTACCGGCAGCGTAGCCACGCCTGACATTGGTTCCGCTACCGTTTCTGCCTGGGATGTCACCGTCCGTGCAACAAGGACTTCCACCACCGATATCAACGGCAGCCTTTACACCTATGCCTTCATCGGCTTTACCGGTGCCAATTCGATGCCTGTCTATTCGTCCCTTTATTATGTGACGCGGGACGGCTATCGTTACCGCCAGGACGTCGGTGGTCTGGACGGAAACGGTTACGCCTTATACTCAAATTCCCTGGGATTTCTAGATTCCGGTCAGCCTTTGTATAAAGACATTCGCGGCAACGACTCTCAGGTATCAACTGACATACCATTGGGAGTCACGACGCAGACAGCGGAGAACCCGACCTTCTTCAGCGACATAAGCCCTTCAGGTGCAAATGCAGCACAGGTCAACACAGTTCTGTCTGCGCTCAACATTCCTCTAGTACCGTCCACGCCTACAGTCAGCAACGTTGATTTTACCGGCAATGTCTCCGGCTCCACTACATATTTGGGGACTGGTGGGACATTTAGTTTTGATACGTATAATACGATCACATATCAGATAGTTATCAGCCTTGACGGGATTAATTTTGATCCTGCCAATGTTAGCAACAAGACGCTGACGGGTCTTGCGCCGGCCGGCAGTCACACTCTGGTCTGGGACGGGACGAACAATTCTGGCACCAACTTTCCTGCCGGGGGGCCGTATGCTTATCAGGTTTCGGGCCGCAACGGCGAAGTCCATTTTCCGATGATCGATGTCGAAAACAATTATTATGGTGGCCCGACCATCACCAGGCTAAACGGTCCAGGTGCACCGAGCACCATTGTTTATTATGACGACCGTGGTTATGTCTTAAGGAGCGGAGATGTAGTTGGCACGCTTAATGGACTTCTCTGTCCAACGGCGACGCCTCCTCAGCCTGTCCCTGCGGTCAGTCTGGCTGGAACTGATTCATCGGTTTCTTACAGGACCTGGGGCGTTCAGAATGGAACTGACAATACCAACCTTGACTGCACTTCGACCAATGCATGGGGGGACGCAAAGGCGGTCAATCTCTGGGCATATTATTCTTATACACCTCCCAACCAAAGCTTATCCATCATTGCGGTGACCATTGACGCAGCGACAAACGTTACCGGGCCTGCCTCAGCTGTTTCGGGCAATACGGTGCAGGGGACTTTTGCGTTCTCTAATAACGGGACCGCTACCGCCCCTGGCCTGACTTATACGATGTCTTTGACGGCGGGACTGGGCACGGTAACCTTTGGCAATCTTCCCACGGGAGCGACTGCCACCTATAATAATGCTACAGGTGCTGTGACCTTCACCGGTTTTCCGACGTCGCTGGCTGCTGGCACGGCAGTGACCGGCGCTACTGCGGGTGCGCCCATGACATACAGCTATACAGCCCCTGCTTCGTCTGTGACGGTCAATACCGGGATCACTACTACTGGCACGGATGGAGTTCCTGCTAACAATAATGCTTCCGTTACCACATACATAGGCGCAACAGGCACAGTGGATGTGTTGACGATTGCCAGTGCATTGGCGTTTGTCGCGCCTGGAGCCACGGTATCCGGCGACATCCTGTTTGCCAACAATGGTACGAGTGCTGCAGCTGGCGTGACTTATTCTGCGACAATAGGGAACAGCAATTTTTATCCGTCCTACATTGTTTTTACGAGCGTCCCTACGGGTGTGACGCCGAGCTATAACAGCTCCACCGGGGCGATAACCTTTACCGGGCTGCCTGCTTCGCTTGGAGCTTCAGAGAGTTTTAACATCGGGTTCACTTACACTGCTCCTTCATCCGGGACAATACCAGTCGCATCTTCTATCACCACGACATCGACGGATATTAATCCTGCCAATAACAACTCAAGCGCGAACACGGTTGTCGGGCCGGACCTTACAATAACGAAGAGCCGTACAGGCAACTTTTACGTGGGCGAGACTGGCGGCCAGTATACGATCACGGTCACTAACGTCGGCGGAGCTACAAGCGGGGCGCAAGTGACTGTAGTCGATACCTTGCCCACAGGCCTTACTGCAACGGGGATAAGCGGTACTGGCTGGACTTGTACGCAGCCTTCCGGTTCATGTACGCGAAGCGATGTTCTTGCGGCAGGGTCGAGTTACCCTGCCATTACGCTGACGGTCAACGTGACAGCGGCCGCAGGAGTTCAGCTGGTCAATACTGCCACTGTAAGCGGTGGTGGCGATCTCAACACGGCCAACAATACGGCAACGGATTCAGCGACTGTATTGGCAACAGCGCCACCGGACCTGTCGATAACGAAGAGTCACAGCGGCAACTTCACCCAGGGACAGACCGGGGCAACGTATACGATCACGGTCACAAATGTAGGCGCAGGAACAAAGGTAAATGGCGAGACAGTGACAGTGACTGACACGCTGCCTTCCGGTCTGACGGCAACGGCGATGGGAGATGCGGGACACACGTGGACTTGTACGCTTGCAAATCTGACCTGCACGAGGACTGATGCCCTGGCTGCGGGAAGCAGCTACCCTGCCATTACGCTGACGGTCAATGTAGCGGCAAGTGCGACCACGCCTTTGGTTAACACTGCCAGCGTCACCGATGCCAGCGATACTTACACAGCCAACAATACGGCAACAGATTCAACGACAATATTGACTACACTTCCTGACCTGACAATAACAAAGACTCACAGTTCTGTTTTCTATCTGGGGGCCACCGGGCTTACTTATACGATTACCGTCAGTAACATCGGGGCTGTGAGTACAACGGCGGGCAGCACAGTGACAATGACCGACACACTGCCTTCTGGTCTGACAGCGACAGCCATATCGGGCACTGGCTGGACTTGTACGCTTGCGACCCTGACCTGTACGAGGACCGATGCGCTGGCTGCAGGAAGCAGCTATCCCGTCATAACGCTGACGGTTAA
>CAZNTS010000369.1:0-3276 GCA_964576045.1 uncultured Nitrospiraceae bacterium
AATTCTGTACTCCACATGGTTCAGAAAAAAGGTTTGCTCGGAGCGCGGCAATGGCACTCAGACTGACCGCCTCGAATATAACGAAGTCATATTAGGGCAACGAGGTCCTGAACAACTGCTCTTTTACCTTCGGTGCTCACGGTATATATGTGCTGACCGGACCTAACGGCCGCAGGCCGAACGGCTCGCGGACTATCTTATGGTGATGAATCAGGGCATGATTACCGCAGTCTCCTCATTTGCGTGATGAGCCCACCGATCATCCATCTTGATGTGCGGACCGCAGAAATGTCAGATATGGACAAGGTTCAGTTCCTCCGCATACTTCCTGAACAGCTCAAGACCTTTAATGTGCTCATCAGACAGGTCGTATGATATTCCCTTCCAGTATGAGACAATCTCGTCTTCTGAAAGGAAACCCAGAATTGATGATTCCCTTGCGATGGTTGTGAGGTTCTTCAATGCATTTGCCTTTGCGGTATCCAGGTCCCTTTTGAACTGTGCGAAGAGCTCAGGTTTATTGGCATACGAATCCTTTCTAGCGATCCAGAGCGCGAACACGAACGGGAGCCCGGTCTTTCTGTGCCAGATTTCCCCGAGATCATATTTATAAAGTCCTGGCCACCTTAGCGATTCTCTAAGGGCATTGTCCCCGATAAGGAGGTAGGCAGGATACGATTCTATACCCCGCGAAAGGGGCTCGTCGCTTGATCTCAGAATGCAGTTCATCTTGTGGAACTTGTTCAGAACGATGTCAAGAAGCGCAACGGATGTTTCTGATTGAGAAGAGACAAGGACGGTCGCCCCAAAGAGCCCTTCCATCGGCCTTTTGGAGAAAAGAAGTATGCTGCCGACTGGACCAGCCGACGTGATTGAATGGTTGTCCATGAGGATGTAATCATCTTCGTTCTTGATATACTCAATGGAAGAGGATGGACTTATATCGATCTTCCCCTCCCGCAGCAACCGGTTCACGGCCGACGGAACGCCCTCCACGAATTCATAAGTGGAACAGTCCGTGAACTTTTCGAGCCCGTAAAAGATAGGGAAGAGATTTGAGAAATTAATCCTGCCTATTCTAAGCCGTCCTTTAGACACGATCCCTCCGAAGAAAAATATTTTTAGTAAATTATATACGCGGGGGAAAATAGATGTCAAAAACTACTCGCGTAACAGTCTTCTTCGCACCTCTTCCCAATCTTTCACCTCTTGCGCGTCTTCTGATTCCTGAAAGGTGAAGGCCTGTGTATGATATTCCTTTGCCGATTCGATTATCTCCGGGCTTCCGATGACCGCCTTGACCCGGAAACCGGCCTTCACCATTTCATCAAATGTTTTCCCTTCATCCCACGGCAGCACGGGCAATGCCGGGAACCCATACTCTTCTAGCCACGTCTTAATTTCCTTTGTGTCTGTGATGCTTGAATAAAGAAAAACGACTGGGAATCTCCTGTTGATATCCTTTATCGCTTTCTGGCTGCCGTGCCTGATCTTTCTGGAGAACAGCTCTCCAAAGAGGTTACTTTCCAAATCCACGAAAACGATCCCCGTGCCTTTCTTCAGCGAAAGAAGGGTCCCGTAGTCCTCGTCAGTGCCAGACTTGGCGTTGATGCGATAGACACCACATTTCTGAGGGGTGAATTGTTTGTATGCGAAACCATCTCCCCCGGAAAGTACACTTCCAATAGATTTGCCGTCGATGAGAAAATTGACGACTGTCCCACCTTTATGGAAAAACGCTCCCCTCGTTTCGACTTTGAGCATAGCCTTTTGCGCCTGAGGTGAAACGAGGTCGTAAACGATCACCTCGGAGAAGCCATTGTAGGGCGCTACGCAGAGCAGCAAGGTTGCACAGAGGCAGACTAGAAAAGTCTTCAAAGGATTTCTTTCCTCTAAGTGTACGTTCTCATCATATCCCATTTTCTTAATCGTCGTGAAACACGATGAAGAATGATGGATTTTCGCAGGCAAGGAATTCGTATTTATTGTTGAGTGTACCGACATCCAACGTTGCCACTATGTTGACTGAGTAAGAAATTCCGAAGAATGTTCCCTCCCGCCAGTGATCAGCATAGAGTGAGGGCAAAAGGCGGTTTGCTCTTTCAGTCCGTATAAGTTCTCATGGCACGACATGCACTCTGTTTCCGACGGGGTCATTTTCAACTTTTCAAGCATGGCACGGTTCATCCTGACGACCTTATGATTTGTCTCAAGAATCATGGGAGGATCAAAGATGCTGTTGAATGGCAATGCTCATTCTGCAAGCCGCACAGTTTCCAGCGTACTTCTTTCATGCTTTCTGATCTCGCGGATAAAGGATATAAGGATTATGCTCACAATGAACGACACAACGAAGACGTGATCAAAGCCGATAATTATCAGGTCCCTGTCAATTTTATCCCGCCACAGCTTCCCCAAGAATACATCCATGATTGCCGTACTTATTTCCGACAGCACGAGTAAAATCCAGAGCAGGTACCATGATTTCATTGTTTTCAATTTTTCTAATGCGGTTCAAATCATGCTAAGCTATTTGCATCCGATTAATAGCTGCTCGGTCTTTTCCTAGCAGCCATTGTTCGGCATCACTTACCGTCGAAAACACCTTTACGGGCAGGAAACGGTTGACTGCAACGGTCTCAGCAAATCTAGCTGAGTCGCCCTCGGCGTTGACATCGACAAAGGCAATCGCATCGAAATATCCCGTCTCGCGACGGCTTTTCTCTTCCACTATGTCAAACACATCCATGAGGCTGAGGCGTGGGCCCTCGAGATGCTCTTCAATCAGTAACCGAGAACAACACCGTGCCCTACACTCACACCGGATTGCTTCCAGATAACGTGCAACATTTTCCTTATTGTTCAACCCTGTCACAATTGCGTGCAGGTAGGTAGGCTTTTGGATGATCGTCAGTTTGTAAGACATAAGCACCTCCATGGTACTTAACCACAGTTATACAAACTCCCAACATAATTATTATATCACGGCTTAGATAAGGATGGAGGAAGGATTGAAGCATAATCGACTTGAATATTAGTCTAAAAAGTTCGTACATATGCGTAATTAATGATAAGAATCAAAAAAAACGAATAATAGTCATTGTGCACAATTATATCAGTGTGCCAGAGTATTGAAACTTACAGGACTGTGCCAGAAAGCCCACGGATTAATCCGTGGGATGAATGGGGCGCCTGTCAGGCGGTAGTGCTTTGCTGAGCGATGTAGCGTTTAATGGTCTCTGAGGAGACGTTGCCGGCAGTGGAGACGAAATAACT
>CAZNTS010000370.1:0-7270 GCA_964576045.1 uncultured Nitrospiraceae bacterium
TACCATTTTATCTTTATTTGCAATAACGCGAGAAACGGCTTAAATAAGCCATTTCTTGTCCCTCAGTCTTGCCACTATCCATGAGTGGTGCTATTCATCCCTCTGCCAGGACAACATCATTCAGCAGTCTGTTGGAGAAATGGATCCAAGTGTCGACTAATGTTCTAAGGCTTGTTTTATCTCTTGACAGTAAACGTTCGTTTACCTATAATGGTTGTTATGAATAAGACCTCCGCGGAAGAGACACTCAGGTCCAGGATCCGGGAGATATCCCGCTTTCATTACCAAAGGGGAAGGATGCCGAGCTTTTCGGAAATAGGCGAGATCGTAGGGATGAGCTCCAAAAATGCTGTTTTCAAGCTCGTCAATAAACTTGAGCGTCTCAAGGTCCTCGAAAGGGACAAGAAAGGCAGGCTCATTCCAGGATCCATAGCTGCTTCTGTCAAAGTGCTCGGCACGGTAGAGGCGGGGTTCCCAAGTCCTGCCGAGGAAGAGTTGGTAGATACCCTTTCCCTTGATGACTTGCTCATACAGAACCCCGAGGCCACCTTCCTGCTCAAAGTCTCAGGGGATTCGATGTCAGGAGCAGGCATACTCCCTGGAGACATGGTGCTCGTCGACACAAGGGAGAGTCCCAAGAGCGGGGACGTCGTTATAGCGGAGGTGGATGGGGAATGGACAATGAAATACCTGCGGAAAAGAGGGGAGAGCGTATCACTCATACCAGCAAATTCCAAGTACCAGCCAATCAGGCCCAAGAAAGAACTAAAGATCGCCGGAGTAGTGACCGCTGTCTTGAGAAAATACCGTTAACAGCAAACCATTAAAGGACATCATGGGTAATCAGCCTTTGACAATCCGTTCCTGGCCAAGAGCTATCCTCCACCTGGATGCTGATGCCTTCTTTGCATCCTGTGAGCAGGCGATACACCCGGAACTGAAAGGGAAGCCAGTGATCACGGGCAAAGAGAGGGGAATAGTTGCCGCAGCCAGCTATGAGGCGAAAGGAAGAGGTGTAAAGAGGGGAATGAGCCTATATGAGGTGAAGAAGGTCTGCCCCGATATCATCATTGTTCCTTCCGATTATGAAACATATAGCCTCTTCTCTGTGCGGATGTTCGAGATCCTGAGGCGTTTCTCGCCGGATGTGGAGGAATACTCCATAGATGAGGCCTTTGTTGACCTGACAGGCCTCAGGAGGTCATTTCACGGCCCTTATGGAATGATCGCAAGGGGCATGCAGGAAACAGTCGAACGGGAGCTGGGGATAACGGTATCAGTGGGAGTGAGTCTGTCAAAGGTCCTTGCAAAGATCGGCTCAAAGCATAACAAACCACACGGGCTTACCCTCATACCCGGAAGGGACATCCATTTTTACCTTGAGAAGTTACCGGTTGATAAAGTCTGGGGTATCGGACCGAATACTGCAGCCTTCTTTGCGAAGTTCGGAATAACTACAGCTCTTCAGTTTGCGAGAAAGGGGGAGGAGTTCATAGACAAGCACCTCTCTAAACCTTATAAGGAGATCTGGCATGAGCTCAATGGAAGATCCGTCTATCCGGTAAACACTGAATCCAAGAGCAGCTATCAATCCATCAGCAAGGCAAAAACCTTCACACCCCCCTCGGGAGATAAGACCTTTGTATACGCCCAGCTTTCGAAGAACCTGGAAAATGCCTGCATAAAGGCACGTCGCTACAAGTTGGCAGCAACAAAGCTTATCATCTTTCTAAGGACAGAGGAGTTCAGGGACAGCGGCATGGAGATGAAATTGGACCGTCCCAGTGCCTATCCTGCTGATCTTTTCGGGCCATTACAGAAAGGCTTTGACCATATCTATCGATCTGATACCCGTTATCGCCAGACCGGGGTTGTCCTTGCCGGACTCCTGCCGGATGATAGGGTCCAGTACACTCTTTTTGATAACACTGCACGAATAGAGAGGATGTCGAGGATTTATAGTACACTGGACATGCTGTCCGAAAAGTTTGGCAAATACGCGGTACATCACGCCGCGAGCCTGCCGACAAAACTCCAGACACAACATGAAGGGGAAAGAGGTGACGTACCTCAGAGGGTTACGGAGATGTTCAAAGGTGAAAACAAACGACAGCGATTGGGATTGCCGATGCTGCATATAAAAATTTGAAAGAACCCAGAAAGGACTAGACTTGTTCGGATGCTGTTCAGCACCTGCACGGTCAGAACAAAAGGCCAATGGTGGTCACAACGTGAAAACCGGACATTTCTATCTTGCCTTGACATTTTTAAAGTTACAACTTGACAAATGATTTTTTTTGTGATAAAAGTCAACACATAACTTCGACAAAGCCAAACCCTTCGTGAGGCGGGAACGGAAAGCGCCGCGTCTTTTTAGAAGATGGCCGAACTGCCGAACGGATGATACTTTGGTAAGTTCGGCATTTCTATTGTCGCGAAAGTATAATTTTTAGCTGAGGGGGAATGACTTGTGCGGTTAAGTTCTTGGGCAAGTCACGATAGCTAAATGGATCTGAGACTAATAGATATGGGATCCATAATTGAATTGCGCGACTGCATCGTTGAACTCACGAATCTTGATTTCTCAGTATACGACAAAAGAGGTCGCCTGCTCGCCTCTTCTGTCTCCGAAGACCCTCTTCCCCTGATTGGCCGCGACAACCACACCAATTTTGTGAAGTCCTGCATCAGCAAGGCAATTCTCAGGAAGGGAGTCTCTGTGTTTAAGGGGATTATGGGCCAGCACCACTGTCTCATTCCTGTTCAGATCGGGGATGCAGTGATTGTATTCGTAGGGAATTCCTTCTATACCTCAGCTAATGATTTCGAAACCTTTTGTGTTGCGAAGGGCGCGGATTATGGGTTATCTGCAGAGGATATGAAATCACTGGCCCGGAAAGTCCTTTTCCGTGACTTGGGAGATGTTTTGGATGTCTGCAGGAATTGCTATCGGTTATACACGCTTTTCCTGAAAGGCAGCTACGAAAAAAACCGAGACAGGGAGAGATACAGAAAAATCAGAACTCTGATGGAGCTTTTCTCCGATATCGACCAGGACACGATAACCGAAGAAGGGGTCTTTGATCTCCTGTGTGACGGAATTATTTTTCTCTTTTCCGGAGATACCGTGTCACTGTTGATCGGGGCTGGCGATACCTTTACGCCATTCCTCACAAGAGGGCGGGTCAAAGAAATGGTGGAGCCTTTTGCGTTAAAGAACGATTCCTTTATTGTTTCTGAGATCATAAAGAACCGAAAACCCGTGCTGTGTTTAGAAACCATGGAACTCCTCAGATTAGGCTATCCGGAGGAGATCACGTCCCTTCATGTTTTTCCTCTAATGCGTAAGGATGGAATCATCGGACTCCTCAGCATCTTTAATTCACGTGTCTCCGATGAGGACAGTGCCAGCATTTCAAACCTCTGCCGGTTTTCTGAGTTCTTGCTAGAGCATGTTGATCATCGGAAGAGTTGTGCCCGATATACTAAGGATCTCGAAGTCATAGAATTCTCTTCGACGCATCTCTCCGCGGTCAGCGAGCCAGAAGCCCTGTTTAAATCAATTGTAGAGATTTCATCTCAGTGCCTGAATGCTGAGAAAGCGTCACTCATGATGCCTGACGAGGAGACAGGAGAACTTTCCATAAAGGCAACCAAGGGAATGAACAAGTGGATCGCAAAGGGCGTCAGAGTCAGGGATGGCGAAGGAATTGCGGGCAAAGTTTTCAGAGAAGGGACTCCTCTCATCATTGCCGACTTGGAAAAGGATCCCTCATCAAGAAAGAGACCCCATTACAGAACCAACTCTTTCGTGAGTGTCCCTATAAAAAGCGGAGGGGAAACTATAGGTGTACTTAACTTTGCCGATAAGCGCACCGGGGAGGCGTTCTCGGAAGCGGACAGGCAATTCCTTCGCTATTTCATGCCATATGCCGCGATGGCAATCAAGGGTTCTCAATACTATCAGATCTCGGAGCAGATGCGGACGCTCTCGATCACCGATTCTCTCACCGGTCTTTTCAACAGGAGGTATCTTGACAACAGACTTTTCGAAGAGATTCAGCGCGCAACACGCTATGAGAGAGTGTTTGCCCTCGCCCTATTCGACATCGATGATTTCAAACTCTTCAATGATGCCGAGGGACACTCAGCCGGAGACGAAGCTTTAAAGACGATCGCGAACATCGCCAGAGAGTCTATCAGGTCCATCGATATACTCGGAAGGTTTGGCGGTGAGGAATTTTCGATAATCATGCCTCAGACCGATAAGAATGCGGCTTTTCTAGTTGCGGAAAGAGTTAGAAAGAACATTCGCGAGTTCATGCCCGCAACCTGGAAGAGGTTCCCCCGTGAAAGACTGACTGTCAGCATCGGTATCTCAACCTTTCCTGCCGAGGGCAAAGATGCGAAGGCATTGATCAGGAGTGCCGACAAGGCATTATACAGGGGGAAGATCTCCGGCAAGGACAGAACCATGGTCAATGGATCGTCGGATTCTGTTGTCCGCAATCTGCAATCAGAAGATTCCTGGAAAATCTGAAGAAGGCATCAATATGCAATCCGGAAGATCATATAGCCATTCCCGAAATATGCGTCACTTCCTGAGAGCTTTCTTGATATTGGAATTTTAAATAAATAGTATGATTAATTTTTTGAAGCTGTTTTGATCAATTGCTCTCTTAAGAAGCATTTCGAAAAAAAACTGAAGCGTGAGGGAGCGGAAACAAGCAACTATTGCCTTCTGTTTTGAAGAAGTGACACTTAATCGTGTTCCACTTCGGGATCAGTTTTCTTCCCCTCCTCATCAATAATGATGAGCATAAGACCGCAATCGGAGCACTCACGATCACTGGTACCAACCGGAGAACCGCAAGCCGGGCATCTGCCTTTGCTGACAAGTTCGCGAGAAGCGCGAATCTCCGGGTGCATTTCCATAAAGTACTCCTCAATACGCTCCCGAGCCAGCTCAGCGTCCTCGGGAGAGACCATCAAGCGGTATTTCGCGCGATAGCTTTTCTTACTGCTTGAATCAGCACGGACGGTGCAGGGAATGCCGGCATCGATGAGGACCGTGTACAGTTCGCTCATCCAGTTCAGATCGCCCTCCCTGATCACGACCTCGGTCTCAACGACCTTCTGCATTAGCCGTTCCTTATCTTCCCGATATTTGTTGAGTTCCTCGGGCGGGAGCAGAACGATACCGCAATCCGCGCACTTCTCGATATGCGGCAGGTATTCGGCTTTGCATTCAGGACAAATCTTGTTTCGATTCATAGTGCATCATCAAAAAATTAATGATATCCATGTCATTTTGCAAATGCGCCCGGCAATACAATCCTCAGTCGAAAAAGCAGCGCACTTATTGTCAGGCGATCCTTATTCCCAGAAATGAAGTCAGCCTTCGATGCGAGACAGTGCTCTGGTAGGATATCGTATTTTGGGTCCCTGCAGATGTATAACGGATGTTCCGGATAGACAATCGTCGCTTCTGATGCAAAAGTCCCCTTACCGACCGCTTCCGTTATCCCCACTCGCATAGTGACATTATATGTAAACTGCAGACTATTGCAAGCATTGCTTGGTTATTATGGAGCTGCATAAAGCCACTGTGAAAGCCCGTCCATCGCGCTCTGTGAAGAGCACCAGTAGATTTGGAATGAGGCTGCAAGGACAGTAGGACTCAGGAAGATGCTTTATAACGACGCGAACAACGCTTTCCTTTCCCATGCGGTCGGCCAATCAGTGGAAATTTGCAATAAATCAAAGCTCACTTGCCATGGTAGCAATAGCACAATGGAATAGTATGCCCAAAGAGTGCTTTCTGAAAAAAAGCCCATGCGATGCAGGTAACCATCATAATTTCTGATTCTCTTTTATAGCCGATTGTAGGCGACCGTCACCGCAACTTTTTCGAAGGGCTTCTTGATCCGTTCTGAGTGGTATTATTACTGGTTTAATCCCAGCGTCGCCTACCATGTTCCTTCATGCGTCTTCTTGCTGCTGCCGATTTCAGGGGGAAAATAGTTTTGTCAATTGGGCATCCGATGGCTTATAATTGAAAAATGGCGGATTTGCTTAGGCAGATACGATGGCAGGATGTGCTGGATATTGTCTTTGTGGCAATCATCCTCTACAGGCTACTTCTTATCATAAAAGGGACGAAGGCCGCTCAGATGCTCTTTGGTCTTGTCCTCCTGCTGGCGGCGTCTTTTCTTTCGGGGTACCTGGAACTTTACACCGTAAACTGGCTTTTACAGAGCCTCTGGGCCCAGATTGTAATCGTATTGTTCATCCTCTTCCAGCCGGAGATCAGGAGGGCTTTGGCGCAAATGGGCGAGACAAGCTTCCTCAGAGCATTTACTTCAGCGGAAGAGCTGAAGTCCCTGGACGAGATTGTGAAGGCCTCGGTGGCCCTTGCGAACAGGAAAATGGGGGCGTTGATTGTAATTGAGAGAGACACCAGCCTGAAGGATTTTGTCGAGATGGGGACGCTCCTTGACGCAAAGGTCACGAGAGAAATACTTCTGAGCATATTCCACCCGACCTCTCCCATTCATGACGGCGCAGTGGTCATCAGGGGCAACAGGATCGTTGCGGCGGGTTGTTTCCTGCCGATCGCCCTGAGCTCAGAGGTGAGCAAGGCACTAGGCACACGTCATCGCGCCGGGATAGGCCTCACTGAAGAGACCGACGCCATTGCGATTATCGTATCGGAGGAGACGGGTACCATCTCGATGGCAACTTCCGGAAAGCTCGAGATGGCCATTGACATGGAAAACCTGAGGAACAGGCTGACAGACATCTTCACCACCTCTGAGAGAAGAAGGGTTCCACGGAAGTCCCCCGGACTGAAGGAGAATCTGTGATCAGAAAGATTCTGTTCGGTAATTTTACTCTTAAGGTCTCGGCTGTGGTCCTAGCAGTTGCGCTCTGGTTCTTTGTAGTTTCAAAGGGGCAGACGGAGATGTCGCTCAGCGTGCCGGTCGAATATTCAAACATTCCCCAGGGGCTGGAAATTGCAAAACGTGAGGTTAAGACAGTGAATATTGTAATCAGGACTCATGAAAGCCTCAGCAAGAACATCAGGCAGGATACAGTCAGGGTCTACGTTGACGTGAGCAAAGCGAAGAATGGAGAGGTAACATTTCCCATCCAGAAGGATGATGTGAAGCTGCCGTATGGTACGTCGGTCTTGTCGATAGAACCTTCCATGGCAAAAGTCTTCTTCGAAGAGACCATTTCGAAGCAGGTGCCGGTACTGCCCGATATT
>CAZNTS010000371.1:0-8198 GCA_964576045.1 uncultured Nitrospiraceae bacterium
GCAATATCGATATCATGCTGACCCCTTACGATATTGTCGCACTAAAGACGAGGCTTGGTATCGGTTCAGAGGAATTTCTCGAACGCTACACCTATACACAGCCAGACGACAAGGCGAACTTTCCCATCCCTTATCTCAGGATGAGGGACGATGATGCCAGGAACTGCCCCTTTGTTTCTTCTGAAGGGTGTACGGTATATGAAGACAGGCCGGCAAACTGTAGGTACTATCCCATCGGTCAGGGCACTCTAAAAAAGTCTGTGAACCAGGAGGTCGTTGACGAGGAATTTTTCTTCTTTGTGAAGGAAGACCATTGCAAGGGATTCCAGGAGCCCAATGAATGGACCATCGCCGAATGGAGGGAAGACCAGGGGGTTGCCAGGTACGACCTGCTCAACAGGGACTGGAAGAGCATCCTGCTCATGCGCAACGTTCCGGGACTCGAGCCCGACGGGAAAAAGCTTGCGATGTTCTATCTCTCGTGCTACGATATGGACCGTTTCCGCAGGTTTATCTTCGAGAGTAAATTCCTCGATCATTTTGAAGTAGATGAAACGTTAAGGGCAAAGATGCGCACTGACGATGTCGAGTTGATGCTCTTTGGCTTCAAGTTCCTGAAGTACATACTGATGATGGAAGAAACGATAAAGACGAAGGTGAAAGGCTAGACTCCCAGCTCTTTCTTCAGCCACTCTTTAATTTCGTCCGAAATGGCGTACATGCCGTGAACAGGCTTTTCCACAGTGTGCTCCATCGCCCTTCTGAGAAGATCCCGAGGAATTTCATCCACCTTACCTATAGTTGAAGTTATATCGCTCCTCCCCACCTTCAGGAGCATGAGCGCAGGTGGCTCGCACTGAGATTCTATATAGAACATATAACCGGAAATGTCCCTTAACTTCCGCAGGTCCTCAGCCCTTGACTGGAATCTCGGCTCCATGACCGTCTGCGGCGTAACATCCCATTTTATCCTTTCGAGGATCTCAGGGCTGTTCTTTATGTCATCAAGGCCTGTCATACCAAAGAAGGCCAGATCACAGCTTTCTTCATCGTTCATGTTCATCCCCTCTTCCTGCATTATTTTCCCCTCTGTCCATCAGTGTTGCCTTCAACGCTTCGACATCATACCCCCTGATGGCATCTTCAACGACCACTGTCGGGTAGCTGACTTGGGGATTGTGCTTCTTGAGTTCCTTCGTCATTAGCCATTGCTCCCCGCTGTCGAGCGTGTCGACCTCTATCAGCGTGTAGGTGATATTGTTGTCGTCGAGGAACTTTTTCACTTTCTTACAGACGGAGCAGGTGCTTAACGAAAAGAGGGTGACTGTCTTCATCACATTTCAGTGTGCGGCCGACTTCTTACGACTGGCCTCATCAGTTGTGTTAACCACGTCTTCGATCATCTCGTTGTTAGCCTGCAGAAGCCTTTCCATAGAGACGCCGAGTTTTTTCGAGACCTCCTCCAGGGAAACCTGTTTCCCGTAATGGAGTTCCGCGATCTCTATCTTCAGCGCGTCACCGATAATCACAGCCCGCAAATCTTGTTCCTCTACAGAGATGAATTCGCATGCGAGGTCGAATTTCACCCCGTTGCTGATGTTTGACCTTATCATCTCGATAGTTTTCCGGTAAGTCTTATCCTCGTCTTCGCTGAAAACCTTGTAGGTGGGATTATCTGACATGTTCCATTATAACATATTTCACCCTCTCGAGCCTTTGCTTGGAAAGAGATCATTAAAAGAATTAATATGAAATGCCTTGACATGAATACACACTGATGCAAAGAATATGGGAGAAGGCTTACACGGGGAGAGTTCCGGTGAACGAAAGCGAGAGACAAGGACTTATACCCATCTGCGGGTGGTGCAAGAAGATAAGAACCGAGCAAGAGAAGTGGGAGGATATCGAAGTATATCTTACTAGGAAGGGGCTCGGCGAATTCACTCATTCCATATGCACTCATTGCGCGGAGAGGATTTTTTCGAAGAGGATCTATCTCGAAAGCTATCAGAATATCTGTAAGGCGATCAGTACGAGCCTTGCCCTGAAAGAAGTGCTTAATCTTATCGTGACGAACGTGGTGAAGGTGATGAACGTGAAAGCTAGTTCCCTCAGGCTCCTTAACAGGGAGACACAGGAACTGGAGCTGGCCGCCTCTTACGGATTAAGCGAGGCATATGCAAACAAGGGGCCTGTGGCATATGACGGAAGCATTGCTGACGCGCTGGCAGGCAAGTCCGTCTCGATCTATGACATCACCGCTGACCAAAATTCAAAGTATAGGAAAGAGGCAATTGACGCAGGGATCAGAAGCATTCTTTCGATCCCTCTCAGGTTTGGAGAAGAGGTGATCGGGGTGCTCAGGATGTATGCCTCAGAGCCCACGGAGTATTCCGGGGAGGATCTGAAATTCGTCTCTGCCATCGCGGAGCAGGCGGCCATTGCCATTGTGAACGCAAGGGTCTTTGAGGGGACTGTTTCCCGGGAGAAGGAATACCTCAGGGTGTTCCAAGAGGTTACGAGGGCAGTGAGCTCATCCCTCCAGCTCAATGAAGTCCTCGGTATGATCGTTAGCACACTTCCTGAGGTCATGGCGCTGAAGGCGGCAACCATAAGGCTTCTTGATGATTCGGGGAAATCTCTCACACTCGCGGCGGCATATGGGCTGAGCGAAAAGTATCTAGGCAGGGGTCCT
This sequence comes from uncultured Nitrospiraceae bacterium, assembly GCA_964576045.1. Taxonomy (GTDB): domain Bacteria; phylum Nitrospirota; class Thermodesulfovibrionia; order Thermodesulfovibrionales; family UBA9159; genus CAZNTS01. The sequence goes on from CAZNTS010000371.1 coordinate 2,696, forward strand.
GTGGATATGGAAGAGAATATCAAAGAGGCACTGCAAGAAAAACCTGTAGCAATTCCCGATGTCTCCGCAGATCCCAGAGTATATTACCGCAGGGAGGCTGAAGATGAGGGCATCAAGAGTATGCTGACGCTGCCCATTATCGTGCGCGGAAGGGTCACGGGGATCCTGAGGCTTCTTGGCGCTCATGTGAGGCATTTTGATCAGCAGGACATCGATTTTACCGCAGCCCTGGCGGAACAGTGCGGTATTGCAATAGAGAATGCAAGGATGTATGAGAGACAGCACAAGGAGGCAAGATATCTCAATGCCCTGCAGGATATCGCGAAGGCTGTGAGTATGACTCCAGAAGTGCAGGAGGTCATGGACCTCATTGTGATGAGAATTGCCAGTGCTACGAGCGCCGATGCGGCTACCATTAGACTTTTGGACCCTTCAAGGAAAAGGCTTGAACTTGTTGCGTCGTTTGGTCTGAGCAAAAAATATTTGAATAAGGGTGCGGTGGATGCCGAAAAGAGCGTGGCAGATGCCATGAGCGGGAAGCCGGTTGCCATCTATGACGTTTACAGTGACCCAAGGATTGTCTACCAAAAAGAGGCGAGGGAGGAAGGGATCTGCAGCATGCTTGTGATCCCTATGGTCTTTCGCGGGACAGTCATCGGCGTTATAAGGATACTCACAAAGGAGCACAGAACATTTCATGGGGACGAGGTAGAATTCGCAACTGCCCTTGCGGAGCAGACGGCTGTGGCGATAGAATATGCAAAGGCATTTTCACGTGAGTGTTAAGAGCTCAGAATGAAGAAGGCACCGAATGGCCTCAGGGTTGTTTGCGCAGGGACCTTTGACCATCTTCATCCCGGCCATATAGATTTTCTTAACCAGGCAAAGGCGCAGGGCGACGAACTCGTCGTCATCGTGGCAAGGGACAAGAACGTCCTTAAGATAAAGGGCATCAGACCCGATGATGACGAAGAGAAGCGGAAACTGAATGTTGAGCGGACAGGTGTTCCCGATAGGGTTGTCCTGGGCTATCCCGACACCGACATATTCCTGATCCTTTTGGAGCTTGCCCCCGACATTATTGCTCTGGGATATGATCAGAGGGTGGACGAGGAGAGCATAAAGGCGAGGCTCCCGGGATGCATAGTCATCCGGATGCACCCGTTCCAGCCTGAAAGATTCAAGTCTTCTTTTTACCGGACGACAAAATGATTCGGCACGGTCTCTGAGGAAGCCGCTGAACCCGAAATGACCAGAAGGGCATAGCAGTCAAAGGCTTGCCCGTTAATGCTCTCTACTGCTTTCTCATAAGCCCCCCTGATCTTTCTCATATTGATTCCGCATAACAGTCCTAAATAGACGCATGCCCGGTAGAGGGACGTCGTCTCAAGGGGGATCACCTTCACGTTGCCGGAAGCGAGGTATTTTTCGTAAAGAGCGGATAGGGCCCTTTTGTCCGGCCTGCCCTCAGCTGTCCCGCTGTGAAGAATGGGCATTATGGTCAGTGTATCACCGGCAGAAGAAGGTTCATCGTTGCTGATCACAAGTCTCTTCCCAATCCTATCAAAAAAGGTTCTGAAGAATTCTGACTCGGTCCCCTCGTCGCTGATGCGATTCAGCACAAGGGTCACCGCCTTCCTCTTTGTGGCAAAGTACTTCATCAGTCGGCCGGTCTTTTCGTCGAACTTGACGCTGACCATCTCCTTCAGTTCTCTCAGATATTTCCTGCTCGGAGCCCTCAACTTGCCGAGAGACCTCCTTCCATATATGCTCACTGCTGTGTAAAAGAGGTCCCAGCGCAAAAGGTTCTTCAGTATGGCGCTGCAGGAATAAAATCGTGCCATGGCCTTCAGGGTCTCGGTGTGGAGCTCAAACGCCGTCATCAGTTTTGGCTCGAAGACAGCATGATGCGCATCGTATTTCGCCCAATGAGTGTGGATGATTCGGCCTTGTCTGGCTAGTTCGTCGAAAACAGGGGTGCCAGGAAGAGGTGTGAGCATCATGAACTGTATAGAATTTATGTTAAGGCGCCTCGCAAACTTTTCTGTACTTCTGATAGTCTCCATATCGTCGGTGTCACCGCCGAAGACGAACATCCCGTGTATGCGAATGGAGACATTGTGGAGCTTCCTGATACAATTGGTTATGTCATCCAAGTTCTGATGCTTGTTATACAGAGAGAGGGTACGGGGATTAATGGACTCGAATCCGACATAAACCATAAAGCATCCTGCTCTGGACATCAGGTCCAGTAGTTCGGCGTCCTTTGCGACGTCCGTACGCACCTGTGCCGACCATTCTATTTTAAGGCCCTCGGAGATGATTCTTCTTAGTAGTGATTTGGTCCGTTCCTTGTGTGCTGCGAAATTGTCGTCGACAAAGAATATGTGAGTGTCCTTCCCCGCCACATTCCTTATTTCTTCCATCACTCTGTCTATGGACTTGAACCGATATTGTCTGCCGAACATCTGGATCACGGAGCAGAATCTGCAGCCGAAGGGACAACCTCGGGATGTTGCGATTGGGACCCTGGCCCTTTTCTCCCAACGGTGGACAAGGGAGAAATCAGGTGCTGGCGCGGAATCCAGATCCGCGACAAGGGGACGGTCGGGGTTGTGCACAATGGCATCGCCTTTTCTGAAGGAAAGCCCCGGGACCGAGTCAAGGGGCCTCCCCGATTCAAGGTGTTCGACGAGCTCTACAATGGTTTCTTCGCCTTCACCCCTGACCACATAATCAGCATATTCAAGGCTCTCTTCCGGCAGGAAGGTGGAGTGAGGACCCCCCATGACCACAGGAATTCCCAGCCCACGGAACTTCCTCGCGAGCTGGAATGCCCTCGGAGCGGTCGATGTGATGGACGATATGCCGATGAGGTCGGCCTTTTTCAGCTCATCCCAGTCCGGTTCCGCGATGTCTTCAATGAACACTCCGGTGGTGTAACCTTTTTCCCTGAGTATAGTGGAGAGCAGTATGGTGCCTAGCCTAGGCAGAGCAACCCTGCTGTAAATGTGTAGCCCGGGTGACCTGGCTTCGATAAAATATATTGTCTTGATAGGTACCCCCCCCGACCTTCTATTTTGGCTTCTTAGCAGTTTTCGTTTTCAGTGCGGGTTTCTTTTTCGGCGTTACCTTCTTCGTTCCTTTCTTTTCGGCCTTCTTTGTTTTGCTCGCTAATTTCTTTTGCGGAGACGATACCTCGGCCACTTCCATCCCGCAGCAGTAAATAGGTTCCAGGTCGGTGTCAGGCATTTCTTTCACTACGATGGCGCAGCCACACTCATTACATTCATACGTAACTACTTTTGCCATGATTTTCCTCCTAAGGAGCGTTTTCCCCATTATAACATTTCCGTTGTTTTCGGTATAAGCCCACGTAGTGCGTCAAACAACGTAATCTTGAATTATGCAGAATAAACACATAAAATAACAAGACGGCAAACTTTTCGTACAGTATAGAAGAGTTGCTGAGAAAGGAGTTTTCATGATACGAGGATTGGTGGTGGTTGTGAGCATATTGCTGTTTGTGGTCTCTGCGGGCGCTGAGGAGCAGATGCTGAAGAGTCAGAAGGAAAAACTTAGTTATGCGATCGGTGTGGATATAGGGAGCAGTTTCAGGAGACAATCCATCGACATCGATCCGGATATCCTTTTGAAAGGGTTGAAGGACGCGTTCTCCGGGGCTAAATTGCTTATGACTGACGAGGAAGTTATTGCGGTCAAGACCGCGTTCAGACAGGAGATGATGAAGAAGCAGGAGGAAGAGAAGAAGGTCGTCTCCGAGAAGAACATGAAGGAAGGGCAGGCCTTCCTCGAAGAGAACAAGAAAAAGGAAGGGGTCAAGACCCTTCCCAGCGGCTTGCAGTACAGGGTGCTGACTGAAGGGACTGGCAAATCTCCAGAAGCGAATGATACTGTGACGGTGCATTACAAGGGGACCCTGGTAGACGGGACAGAGTTTGACAGTTCATACAAGCGGGGTCAGCCTGCCAGTTTCCAAGTTAACGGTGTTATCGCGGGGTGGACGGAAGCGCTGCAGCTCATGAAAGAGGGCGCCAAGTGGCAGCTCTTTATACCGCCGGGTCTCGCCTATGGCGACAAAGGCGCAGGGAATGTCATAGGTCCTAATGCGACCCTTATTTTCGAGGTGGAGCTCATATCTGTGAAGTGAGTTCCCCGTGTCGCGTGTGTAGTGAGAGGAGCGGTGCCCCGGCAGTTTAGTGATTTGTGAGCATGATAAAAACTGATTGACAATGCCTGCGATGTTTAGTAGGATGTAGTAAGTTTAAGGCGAAACTCAATGGCCTCATTGAGCAATCAAGATATATAAGGAGGGAAAGATGGCAGCGAAGAAGACCGCCAAGAAGAAAGTAGTAAAGAAAGTCGTACGGAAAGCAGTGAAAAAAGTGGCGAAGAAGAAGGTCGCGAAAAAGAGGACTCCAAATCCGGCATTTATGAAACCGATGATGATCAGCGATGCCCTTTCAAAGATCGTCGGAAGCAAACCGCTCCCTAGGACCGAGGTCACAAAGAAACTTTGGCAGTACATCAAGAAAAACAAACTTCAGGACTCTGTGAACAAGAGGAACATCAACGCGGATGAGAACCTTAAAGTCGTGTTCGGGGGCAAGAAGACCGTAACGATGTTCGAGATGACAAAGCTGGTGAACAAGCATCTGAGCTAAGTATTTTTTAAAGGCATTTAGTATGCTGGATGGCTTGCTCCCCATAGCGGAGCAAGCCATTTTTCTTTTATATCTCTTGTCAAATCTTTCAAAGAATTACTTCCATGGTGAGGTCTGAGGGCGCTTAAAAGAAAGACTGAAACGAAATGAGGTGAAACTGAATGAAAAGGATTACTTCGATGGTCGTTGCCCTCATTTTCGTCCTCGGGGTTACCACCCTCGGTATCGCCGCTGACAAGTGCGTTTCATGTCATAAGGGCGATAAGGCTTTAGACAAGGTCGTTGCAAAGAAGGGCATCAAGGACGTAGCCGGTCTTATGAAGGCGGTAAAGGAAGGACCGAGCTCCAAGATTCACGCAAAATTTAATGATGACGACATCAAGGCAGCAGCAACAGAGCTGAAACTCAAGTAAGCGTGGAGGGATAGGGAATGGGCCTTCCGTACCCTATCCCTCTGCGGTCCCCCCCCTGCACATAACCTTCTTAGCTTCGAATTGTTTGGCACGGCGTAGGCGACTGCACTCCAACCGTAAAGGTCTCCTGTCAAGAAAGCGGGCATGGGATATAATGTTAGAAGATGCGTCAATTAGAAAGGAGCAGGATATGGGACGGGTATTTGTGATGATAGTATTGGCGGCATGGATCTCTCTGTTACTGTCTGTGGTGCCGCAGGCCTTCTCTGCGTCTGATGCGCCAAAGGTTACCAAGGAAGATCTCAGAAAAATGCTTGACGATCCTGCCGTCACTATTGTCGATGTGAGGGTGGGAGTGGCCTGGAAGTCCAGTGACGCAAAGATAAAGGGAGCAGTATGGGAGGA
>CAZNTS010000372.1:0-2872 GCA_964576045.1 uncultured Nitrospiraceae bacterium
AAGAGAATCAAAAGGAACAGTGCGTAAAAAAGTAACGGAGCCATTAGTCGCTACGGAGAAGACAGCAAAAAAAAGATCGAAAGGACTCATTAAGTCTAGGACGTGTGCCCCGAGTTTCCCCGCTGAAGTGGCAAGGGAAGCTGCTATGGATGATGGAGCAAGAAAGGGACGGCGTCCCAAGGATACAGCGCACTCAAGCATGTCTCAAGAAAAGTCAGCTGATGGAGTTCGCGGTGTCAGGAAGGAGTACTTGACATCTAATTCGCATTGCAGGCTCACATTCCGACTACCGAAGGATGCGGCGGGTCCTGCCAGCAAGGTTACGCTTGTGGGAGATTTCAATAAATGGGACAGGGAGGCCTCGCCGATGAGAAAGCTCAGAAACGGTGACTTCGAAGCGACTCTTGAATTGCCCGCTGAGAGAGAATACAGATTTCGGTATCTCATTGATGATCATCGCTGGGAGAATGACTGGTGCGCTGATAAGTATGAACAGAATCCCTATGGATGTGACGATTCAGTCGTCATCGTCTGAAATACTTCAGGCCGCATAAAATGAATGATAGTATGAATGGGTATAGAATCACGATAAGTTTTTTGAATTTGAGGCCATTCTTCGTCTCTTCATAAGAATTATTCAGGCGGTGAGGAAACCCCTTTTTCAGGGAGGGGAAGAGAACCTGTTATCATGTGTGATATGCGGTACTACTATGAGTGCCGACATTAATGGAGCGATAACCATCGCTGCAAGGGCCGCTTTCAATCGGGCTATCGCAGTCCACGCTCACGCTCAACCTCCTCATGCTCCCGGAGCTGCAAGCCCGGTGCTTTAGCGCGGGGTCGCTGACTTATTCTTCCAACTCACGGCGGATTTGCTGCCAACTTGCAACAGTGACGGCCTTCTCCAGACTCAGTAATCCCACTACCCTTTCCATTTCGGTGTCTTTCCGTCCGGCAGCCGAGATATACGCTTTGACTTCGACTTTGTCAGTACCTTGCATGTCTTCACTCTCAATAGACTGTAGGAGAAGTGCCTCGTGGACAATTTGCTGGACAAAAAGTGTTCTTATTTGCTGTTCAGCTGTGCTCAAACAGACAATACGCAGGACGTAAAGTCGCTCTTCGCTCATGTCCTGGAGCGTCCGTCGATTGATGCGACTTGAGAGTGGGCGCAGTATAAGGTGAGTAACAATCACAAAAACTGCACCTCCTGCAGCATGGGGCAAGAAACCGGATCCCGCCAACGTCCCAATAGCACCGGCACACCAAAGAGTGGCTGCAGTGTTCAGCCCGCGGACATTGAGCCCCTCCTTCATCATAAGCCCGGCGCCAAGAAATCCTATGCCAGTAATGACCTGCGCAGCCATCCTGGTGTGGTCGTTGGTCTGAAGCACCAATGAAGATAGTGAGACGAACAGAGAGGCCCCTAAAGCTACCAGGGCGTTGGTGCGCAGGCCCGCAGTGCGCTGACGCCACTGACGTTCAAGCCCGATGAAGGCTCCCAGCAGTAAGGCAAGCATATTGTTAATCAAGAATTGATGAAGCGTCATAAGTCGCCGACTTCTGCTATGTCTACAATAGTGGCCCTACTAGATGAGCTGCTCTATCCCTATTGCAATCAATAAAAGGCCTGCTACGACCGCAGCCTTATTTGATATGTTCCACTTTATAAAGATCTCCGAAACGTAGTTTCCTGCCCAGAGGGCAATAAAACTAAGGACGGCGGACAAGAATCCTACCCAGAAAGAGTTTAGGCCTATCATCCCGGCGCTTATTCCTCCTCCTACATTATTTATTGACAACGCAATGCCAAGGAGAGTTGCTTCTTTAAAATCGATATGTTTCGAATTATCCATATCAGCATCTTTGGGGTTGAGCAAAACATGCCCGGCACCTTTCCCCCTTTCCTTGACAAGCTCTAGTGTTTTATCATTGCGTCTTTTCAGGTGTGGCTCTAGTATCATCCATAATCCGATGGCGGTTAGGAGCAACATCGCTATCAGTGAAGACAGGCGTTTGCTAACCAATCCTGAAATTACTGCTCCTGAGATAGCTGCACAAAATGAGATAGCAAATGTAATTACAGAGATCCAAAGATTTATTGGAGTGCTTATCTTTATTCCTCGAATACTGTAAGCAATCCTGACGCCAATATTGTCAAAGTTATTGCTTAAGGCAATAAAGAATGTGTATAAGAAATGATACATTATATTTGTCCTAATAAGTGAGAAGAGACGCTTTCCACGGACGACACACTAATTTCGTCATTTCATGCAATACCGACAGCTCAAGCAGGCTACTTGAACACTGCGGACGACTCAGCTGAATTCATCGGATCCCTGCCAACTTTGTTTAAGTATAACAGCTTCCAAGCTCATTCAGGGCTCATCCATAGGCAAGTAATGAACGATACGTGAGCAGCTTCTTCTGGATTCCAGTGGAGGGCAGGAGAAAGAAACTCTGCCGATTCAAGTGTTAGTCATACACGCTAGCCGCTAGGATACGGTGTTGATAGCCCCGGAAAGAGCTATAAGTTGCGGATTCACGGTCAGCCATCACACTATGCGTAGTATGTCAACACCTTTGGCTACAGGCTAGGTCATACACGTGGGTTGCGTTATCCCTTTATAGCCTGGATTTTGTCAGTCAGCTCCCAAGGCAACCCTATATCCATCCTTCCAACATGGCCGTATGCCGCAAGTTTTCTGTAAAACCCGCCCTTCAGCGTTGAAGGCAGGTACCTTAAGTTGAACTGTTTGACAATCCCCGCAAGGCGGAAATCGAGGCATTGCTCGACAATCTTCGATATTCTTTCGTCTGGAAGTCTTCCCGTGCCGAAGGTCTCGGCCTGTATGCTGACAGGTCTTGAAAG
>CAZNTS010000373.1:0-3965 GCA_964576045.1 uncultured Nitrospiraceae bacterium
CCACTTTTGGAAACCGTCTCCCAGAAAGATTAACGAAGCAGTTGAAGGAACTGATAGCCCGTCTTGGATGAGCAGCAAAACGGGCTATCCCGCAAGTGCTAGTGGTATGGAAAAGACACTCTTAAAAAAGACACTCGTCAACGTACTGGAGGTCGTATATGTCCATAAAAGGACAAGTGATGGCGGAGACCTTTATCTCACCCGCTTCGCCGAGCCCTACCAGGAACATTTCGAGATTGAAAACTGGTATGAGACTAACTGGTTCAATAAACACAAGGTAAGGCTCATCGGAACAAGTTCTGTCTACAGGGTTCCAACAAAAGAGATAGGGGGCAAAAGCCTTGATCTAGTCGTAAAGAATTGCCGTGTGGGTGAGGACGTCCCCATAGATACCCATACTCTTCAGGAATTCTGTGATGCCGAGTTTAACAGCCCCTGGGAAGAGTTTTCTCTTGTCACCGAGTTGAGGGACAATCTCTACGGGCCAAAAGAATTCCGGGTGAACACGCAACGACCAATGGCCATTTATGTGCCGCCCGAAAAGATGCAGTCGTGGCAGAGCGGGAGGTCACGGGCTAAAATTAATCGGATACGGGCGAAACATCCCGGCATTGACCTCGATATTCTGAAACAGTACAAACTCATCTATGAGTGGATACCGGGCAATACTCTTATGGAGATTTTTGAAACGGTGGACCTCAACACCACGGATATCGTGTACCATCTCAAGACAATAAATGTGAAGACCCTGAAAGACCTCAACCGGAAGGGATATCTGATGGCTGATATGAAACCCGAACATATTATAATCAACGAACCCGACACTGAACGTATCATGGAGTTGGGCAAAGCGAATGCCCCGGAGAAACAGGTGCATATAATTTATCAGCTAATCGATGAGGGACGCTATTCCCTAATCGATTACGAACTCCTTCTTAGAACCCCTGAGCACGAAGATGCCGTAAAGAATTCCCGTAGGTATTCTTACCTTGACGACCAGAAACACCGTTTCGACCCTGCCCCGTTGCCCACTCACCTGTCTTCTGCCGAGATACTCGGCGTACCTTACCTTTACGGACACGCCGAGAGTACCGGGGGGCGCCTATGGGTCGTAGGGAGGAACGCTCACCTTTTCGATTATTTCCTTCCGGAACGGTGGAGAAAGACCCCGTCCCTCAGGTTATCTCAGACCAAGGAAATCTTTTACACCATAACGAAAGACAACATTCACCTTGTCTGGGAAACTTCACGCGTGGGAGAAATGCCCGTGGGAGATGAAGAAGGATCTCGGGACCCCAAGGTTCGTCAGTACGGCATCAATAGCCCTTTTGAGGAATTTGCCATCGCTCACACCCTTAACCGGCTTGGTATCCCCACTGTTTATGCCAGAGCGATCTACATGACTGGCAGTAAGAAAATAGAGGCGTCCACTGACCCCAGAAAATATGAATCCCACAGGAGTATCATCGACCCGGAAGGAAGTCCTGTACTACAGGAAGACCATAATTACATCACCATTCGCGGCTATTACAACGGCCCTGATCAGTGGGTGGCCGAGCACGGAGACGCTCTTTACACCCCAGTAGATTTGTCCAAGGCCGTTTACAAAGGGATCATCGATGAGGTGCAGTGTGAAAAATTCCTCTCCACGATAAAGGAGAAACTCAAAAACTGCGGATTCGACGGATCATCCCTCAGGGCCAATGACCTGCTCCTGGCACTGGACAGCAAGGAGGAGGTTATGAAAGACGCCTTTGGAGCACCAGAGATCCTCATCTGCAATTTCGAACTCATCTGGAAAATCTCGGGATAGTATAGAGCGAACGGAGAAGTATGTCCGGTGCGAAGAGAGGCCAGATAGTCATGCTCGGAGCCGGATAAGCCAAATATCCCTGCCCCTGAATAATCGTTGCTTGACGTCTCTCATGCTATAATTCTGCATGCGATTCTTTGCCGATCTCCACATCCACTCGCATTACTCAAGGGCAACTAGTAGGGAGATGTCCCCAGAAACTCTCTGGAGATGGGCACAACTGAAGGGGGTCTCCGTTATCGGCACCGGTGACTTCACTCATCCCGAGTGGATAAGGGAACTGAAAGAAAAACTCGAGTCTCTGGGCAATGGCTTGCTAGCATTGAAGAGGTCATTTCGATCTTCTAATATCCCGCAATCCTGCAGGGGAGAGGTTTTCTTTCTTCTTTCTGCAGAGATCAGTTGTATTTACAGCAAGAACAACAGGGTGCGAAAGATACATTGTCTCTTATTTGTGCCTGATTTCAAAACGGCCGCAAACATCAGTGCGGCACTGTCAAAGAGAGGCAATCTCAGATCGGATGGAAGACCGATACTCGGGCTTGATGCAAAGGAACTTCTAAATATCATTATTAATGCTTCCCCGGACGCCATGCTCGTTCCTGCTCACGCGTGGACCCCTCACTTTTCGGCCTTTGGTGCCGCCTCGGGGTTTAACACTCTCGAAGAATGCTTTGAGGAATTCACCCCTTACATCCATGCCATCGAGACCGGCCTTTCCTCTGACCCGCAGATGAACTGGAGGCTCTCGGCCCTTGATAGGATTACCCTAATGTCCAACTCCGATGCTCATTCGGCTTCAAAGCTCGGCCGTGAAGCCAATATTTTTGATACCGATATATCGTATGAGGCAATCACGAGGGCTATCAGGACAAGGAAGGGTTTTTCGGGCACTATCGAATTCTTCCCCGAGGAGGGGAAATACCATTATGACGGCCACAGGACATGCGGGGTGCGACTGACACCAAAAGAAACACTGAACCATAATTACCTCTGTCCGGTATGTGGGAAAAAAGTCACGGTCGGTGTCATGCATAGAGTAGGAGAACTTGCCGATAGAAATGAAGGGTTCAGGCCTGAAGGCGCGTCGGCCTTCCACTCCATAATCCCCTTGCCCGAGATAATCGCTGAGACACGGAAGATCGGCACAAACAGCAAGACGGTGGAGAAACAATACTTCAACCTCCTCGAAGCGCTTGGTAATGAGTTCCACGTACTTATGGATAGCTCCTTAGCGGACATCGAACACAACGGGACCCCGGAGATTGCACGGGCAGTGGAGAGAGTAAGAAGAGGTGAGGTACATATTGAGCCGGGCTATGACGGTGAGTATGGAAAGATAACAATATTCGAAAAGATCGCAAAAAGAGAGTTTAAAGGGCAACAGTCCTTATTGGGTTAGTCTCTGTTACACGGATGGTTCAGCACATGCGAAAGCCTATCATAGTCCTTGAGCAGCCAAAAACAATACCACCTCTGACAATCATCAAGGTTGTTATTGCCAAAAATGAGCGGAAAAGGCCGCAAAGAGCGCCTGCCAATCCTTGTCATCGTCACACTGCTTCTTTGAATGCACTCTTCCACTGCCTGTGCTGGAGGCGGGCTTACCAGTGTTGCCATCCTTCACCAAAGTGTCCCCAACATACGGTGAGCTATTAGCAGACTGAGGCGCGCAGGATGTGCAAGATACTGAAGCACAGATCCGTCTCGGCGCGCCGACGCCGGCAACACCAGCGATGGTCTCCCATTGGCCTCAATTATTTCTGAGGCTCAGATACGTAACGGTTCCCAGGTTCTTTCTCCACTATCATCTCATGCAGCTTTCCTTCATAATGCCTCAAACCATACAGCCAGCTTGAAAAACAGCGATTGACGCTGAGCAGACTCTTGGTCAACTTCTGCTCAGGCGACAACTATTCGGCATTCATAACCACAATGCGGCAGCCATGGCCAAAGCAGAATTTCCCCAACCGCTGCAAACCCGAACCTCACAAGACAATCTTTATGCGAGGCTACGATCCTGCTCACTTGATCGCGCACCACCATTTCCATAGGCTGCACAACCCGCTTTCGCTTGCAGTTCAACCCGCTGCCAACGTCCTCCAACTTTTCTTGCACCGATCGCGCCGATGCAATGCAGCACTGCTCCACT
>CAZNTS010000374.1:0-5928 GCA_964576045.1 uncultured Nitrospiraceae bacterium
CGGCGTCCTCTATGTCATGGAAGTCAAAGGGCTGAGAATATATTATGAACCTTCCTTCCATCCTGTCGTAGAGCTGTTCAAGTGCTGAATCGTCCAAATTTTCGAGGACTAGGTCTCCTCTCCTTATTTGAAGCATCAGAATGCTGGCGCCGCTCGATATTTCCACCTCGCCAGTCAAGGCCTTTGACTCGCAGAACTGGAGAATCTTCACAAACGGAAGCTTCGAAAGGTCACCATGAAAGACGGGTATCGAATAACGTTTTTTACGGCTTAGTATAGACCTGACCTTAGCCTTTAAGACTTCGGCGTTGACAGGCTTTATAAGATAATCGTCTGCTCCTAGGTCCAGGCCATGGACGATAGTGTCCGTGTCTGAATGGGAAGAGAGGAAAATGAAGGGCGTTTGCCGATTGGGGAACAGCATCGAATAGGCATCTTTGAATTCGAATCCGCCCATTTCGGGCATCAGGACATCTGCTATTACCAGCCCGGGCTCTTCTTTTGAAACGTTTTCAAATGCCTTTTGGGAACTCTCGAATGCGACAACATGGTATCCTTCAACAGACAAGATCTCTTTTACGATCTCAAGAATTGCCTTGTCGTCATCCACTAACACAATCACTTGAGCCTCCATACTAAGATAGTATTGCTATGATCTGTTCGATTGAGAGCTCTATTTCCTCTCTTTCATCGATGTTCTGAGGGCAGATCACCATAAGATAATATTGCAGGCCTTGGACATTGAATCTGCGGAGTACGACCTTGTCCGAATAGTTTATGTCCATTGATATGTTATCAGCGCCACTCTGATTAAGCAGGTGACCCGCCTTTTCAAGGGCTGAACCAAGGACAGAGGTGAATGCCGCAATGGCATTCGTGGCGACAGGGCTATTATAAACAGCCAAGGCAAGCCCGTTTGAGTCGGCAATCACCGCTCCTGTGAGGCCTCCCCTTTTGCACATGACTTCAAGCGTCCTGTCGATTCGGTCTCCACGGAAGCCTTCTGATGCGGCCTTTACCTGTTCGAGAACAGGTGTTTTTTGCGAAAGATCATGCGCAACTTTCAGAGATGCTGAGGTGCCGGCTCTGCCCTCAGATTGCAGGAGATTGGAGAGCAGTTTGGCGGCTTCCTGTATCTCAGAAAAGTCCTTCGGCGTTGTCATCTCTTTCACCTCCCGCTTCCATTCTCAATTCCCGTTCCTTTAATTCCATGGCAAGCGTCATATACGCATTTCCAAGTATCTTGCCGTCCCGAAGAAGCGCCATAGGTAGGGCCTTGGCGCTTGCCTGTTCGAACAGGCGGTCATAAGGGATAGTTGCTCTAAAAAACGCTTCTGCTGGAAACATTTTTTTCGCCTCATCAAAGAGCTGCAGTTCATAGGGGCTCTGCTCGTCTACCATCGTGAAAACGACACCGTCAACATGCAGGGAAGTGTTATGATTTACCCTGATCCACTGCACAAGCTTCAGAAATGAAGGCAGGGTCTTCAAAGACAAGGTCTTGCACTGGACAACCATAATTACGCCATCGCTCGCTCCGAGTAGAGCGGTAACGATCCCCCCAACCCCGGCTGGCGCATCGATCAGGACATAGCTGTATTCACGGCACAGGGATTGCAGCAATTCCTTAAGCCTCCCAGACGCGGCTTCGGCCTCAAAAAAAAGTACGTCTTCGGGCTCCATTGTCCCCATGCCGGCAATCGAGAGGGTGTTTTCTCTTGTCGTCATGACAATGTCCTGAGCGCTGCATTCCTTCTTCAGAGCATCAATCAGCCCCTTTGTCGTCCTTTTCTTTAGGTTGCTTGATATCGCTATTCCGCCCTGAGGGTCGCAATCCACTATCAGGACGCGTCCGCCGAGTCTGCTGAGACTGTAACCAAGGTTTAAAGCCGCGGTAGTTTTGCCAACTCCACCTTTCTGGCTGGCAATGGTAATAATTCTTCTCATCGATTTCCCCTTATCCTAAATGACTATCGCTACTGTGTGTTTCTTTAAGGAATCCACTATGCTGATGACATTCTCTTTCAAGTCTCCCCTCATCAAAACAATCAAATCATAAAGTTTAATCGGGGAAAGCTTCTGAAAAAAATCAACCTCTTGAATACCAGTGTCATTTATCTCCATAAGACTGTTTTCTTCGGATATCATCTTTATCATCTGCCACAGCTCGTCTATATATGTCAGAGTTTCGAATAATATCCTCTGTATTGGAAGCGGTTTCTTAAGCTCTGCGCCCGACAAGGAATCAAATTCTATAGAAAACGAGCCTTCTGCAAGAAAAAATATGCGAGTTAAAGCCTCGATACCTGTAAAATTCCGAAAAGTCGCATGCACTATGTTTCCTGACGCTACGCATATTGAGCCGGCTATCTCCTTGAGATGTATACATCCCGACTTCCGTCCAATGTCCAGTGTCTGGAGCAGTTCAGGCAAAGATATGTCGGCTAGGTTGCCTTCCATGGCCCTTTCGTTACGTCTGTATCGTTCTCCTCTGCGGAGAGCAGCATTGATACGCGCCAAAAGCTCTGCCCTGTTATAAGGTTTGACTACATAGTCCTCAGCACCGAGTTCAAGCCCCTTTATCTTAAGATTGCTTCTGTCCATGCTTGTGAGAAAAAGGACGGGGATGTCTCTTAGCTCTCTGCTCTTGGCGATAAATTCCATGGTTTTAAACCCATCCATGACGGGCATATTAACGTCCAGGAGTGCCAGATCCGGCCTTAATTCTGCGAGCATCTGGAGTCCGGCAGAGCCGTCTCTGGCATGCAGGACCCTGAATCCTGCAAGTTCAAGATATTCCCCAAGCACATCATGTGTGGATTCGTCATCGTCGATTATCAGGATACAGAAACTATTCACCGATCAGTCCCTCTTTGTTTCTCCAGGAAAATATCTCTTAGAATATCGTTGATCTCGACATCGATAACAGGAGTCGTAAGTGTCCTGTAGAAGATTTCGTCATCCATGGCTTCATCGGGACGATAATCCTGGACTCTTACAATATAAAGCCCTTTGTTCTCGCATTTTGTCATCTGCAAGAAGGATACCGACTCAGTCGACAGTGAAGAATCACTCACAAAGAGGACATCAGGATTTTCGTATTCAATTATTCGCAAGAGCTCCTGAGCGTTCGTGGAGACAAAAGAGTCGATTCCACGGGAACGCACCGGATCCTCCAAGCATGCAGAAATCTCATGCCGCGGGTCGTAGATCAGGACAGCAAGGCCTCGGGGAGATGAAAAGGTCTTCAGCGGCATTTCGATACTGAACCTGCAACCTCTCGAGGGAAGATTATCTGCCTCGACTTTCCCCCCGTGAAGTTCGATTATGCTCTTTACAACACTAAGCCCAATGCCCGCGCCGAAGGCACGTTTTGCCGCGTGTCCAGCCTTTAATACTTGATAGTACTGATCGAAAATATTTTTCAAATCCTCCTCAGGTATGCCCGGCCCCTGGTCTTCTATAGTTATTCGGAGTGTTCCGCTGCCGTTGTCTTTGCACATTACCGTCACCTCACCTCCATCGGGTGAGAATTTCACCGCGTTAGAAAGTAAGTTATTGAATACCTGTGACATCCTCATCACATCTACGACAGCTGGCCTGTTCTTGCCTTCCCGGTAAAACTTGATTCTGACACCCTTGCTCATGCTGTGCGCTTGGTTAATCTCTATGCAGCCTTGCAGCACCGCATCAAGTCTTGTTCTTCCGGTAACAAGCTGGAACTTCCCTGACTCGATTTTTGTGAGGTCGAGCAGCTCCCCTATAAACCTCGTGAGCTGATTTCCATATTCGCTGATCTTTGAGAGATGATCGGACATTTTCTGCCGGGTCATCGAATCGAGGTTTTCACGAACAAGATCCGCATAGCTGATCATGGCGTTTATTGGCGCTTTCAGGTCGTGGGACGTAATCGCCATCATGTGGCTCTTAAAGCGACTGAGAGTTTCCAGTTCTTTGTTTCTTCTTTCAAGCTCATGCTCCACTTCTTTACGTTTCGTTATATCAATGGAGCTTGCTATGTATCCTATAAGGGATCCGTTCGGCCTTAACACAGATGAAATGGTAAGTAGAACGATCACCTCATCTCCGTCCTTCTTGCGATTGATCAGTTCTCCCGTCCATGAACCGATGTCCTTATTGGTGATGCTTTCCCAAAGAGCCTTGTATGTAGACGGAGATTGTCTTCCTGACTTCAATATTCTGGGGTTCTTTCCCTTGACCTCGTCAAGATCATACCCGTAAAGTTTCAGAAAGGCGTTGTTAGTGTCAACAATCGAACCAGCAGAATCCGTAAAACATATCGCCGTCGGTGTGGTCAGATAGTTCTTATAGAATGCAGCAAATTTTTCATCCTTTTTCATTACAGTAGCCGTTACCTAGGCTGGCACAGTGTAGGAGTCTCCCATCAGGTCAACACCGCACTGCAGGTCGGAAACCCATTCTATGAATTTGAGGGACATCTCTTTATTGGGGAATATCGCTCCATGCTGTGGCGCAATCATTTCGATATCAAGCGTCTTGACCATTTTTGCCCACATTTTAAGCGGCTTGGCGGTTGTTATATATCTCTTGTGGAATCCCTCCATGTACTGTATGTGGGAATCAAAGTTCTCAACTTTTGCATACGTGTTGCCGATCGAGGCACCAAGATCGCCAGAATAAAGAATCTTGGCCACGGGATCAAAGACCTGAAAGTTGCCAGGAGAGTGGAGATAATGTGCCGGGATAATTTTGACTGGCCTGCCTCCAACGGTTATGGTCATTCCCTCATCTGGGATAGGCCTTATCCGTTCGACCACGAGCTCATCCACACCGAAATGTGGGACAAATCTCATCCAGAGTGCTGAAAGATAAGCCTGAGCGTCTGTGACCATAAGCCAAGCGTTGGTCGCAGCAACAATATCAGGGTCCTGATGGGAAAAGAATAAATGCTTTAGGCCATTAATCGGCAAAACCGACGACAAAATCCCAAAGAGTTTAGATTGGATCTTGTGACCTCCGGGATCGAGAATCATCCCCTCGTTCCCCTCTATTATCAGATGTTGGTTGGCCTGAACCATGTGTCCCGAAGAAAGGTCGTTAAAGCAGACATTTTTATGGGACCCGGATTCAAATAACGTTATCATTGTTTCACCTCGTTTTCCCCTTTTATTTTTTCTCTTTTATCTCAGTTCTTGTTCTATCTCAAGATCAAAGGATTTTCTTTATTTTTTCGGCGGCTGTCGAAAGGTCTAGAAAGATGAGGCCCAACTTCGTATCTTTCCTAGCCATTGCAACAAGGACTGCGTGAGCGCCAGCGTGCAGAGCTATCACGTAACCCTCATTGCCCTTTATAAAGAGCAATTCCAGTTTCCCTCGTTTCAGTTCAACCGTTGTGCGCTCTCCAATAGAAAGCATCGCGGCACACATTGCGGCGACCCTCGATTCCTCAACGCCTTGGGGAAGCAGACTGGCGATGATTAGTCCATCCTCGGAAACGATAGCACATGCTTCGACATCTCCGGAACTCGATCTCAGCTCTGAAAGTGCATTATTCAATTCATCAATTCGCGACATACTGATCCTCCTTTTTTGGAGCTTTCGCCCGATTATATAAAATAAATACTACTTAAATTATAAAAACAAGACTAAATTGCTCTACTTTACATCATGTTCTCTTTTCTGTCAAGTTTTCCAGGCCGCTCGACGGTATTTGTCGTCTGTGTGACTTAACCAGAATCAATGGTACATCATCTAATGGCCACTGCACGGTGAGATTCGCGAGAACTCGCGCTGCGACGAATCCCGGGTGTGGTACAATGCCCTGGGGCAGGCTAACTTGGTACTACCGGTAAAGAATGGACCCACCAACACAATATGAAATTCTGAACTTCTGGTACCGGACTCAGATCGGCTCGCGGATCCTCAAAGACTTCTCCGCGTACTTTG
>CAZNTS010000375.1:0-9019 GCA_964576045.1 uncultured Nitrospiraceae bacterium
TCAACGAGCATGTGTTTACGGTCGTCCACGCGATTATCGATTACTTTATTATGCTATTTACCATGTTCTTTCTCCTGAGAGACGGGCGTGTCTTCATTGAGAACATCGGACAGTATCTGCCGATGACAGATGAACAGAAAAGGGCGATGATCGTAAGAGGGAAGGAGGTGATTGTGGCCACCCTGTATGGAGGTGTTTTTATAGCTTTTGTCCATGGGATCGTGGGCGGGGTGTCGTTCTATTTTCTCGGGGTAGCTTCGCCGGTTCTGCTGGGATTCCTGATGTTCCTGCTTTCGTTTATTCCTGTTCTGGGCGCCTTCTCTGTATGGGGACCGGTTACTGCATACTTCCTTCTTAGCGGCTTTGTCATCAAGGGCGTTATCATGCTCGCCATAGGCCTTCTTGTCCTTGTCGGCATCGTAGACCATGTTCTCAAGCCTAAGATCATAGGTGCGAAGGCAAAGATCCACACCTTGCTTATCTTTTTCGGAGTGCTCGGGGGGCTGCGCCTCTTTGGGATAATTGGATTTATCGCGGGTCCGCTGATCATAGCACTCTTACAGCTGATTCTCGAGATGGTGGACCAGAGACTGAAGGGCTTGTCACAGAGCTAGGACAGGCGTCGGTGTGCTCCGGGTAGAAACCATGTCCAAGATAAGTATCGGACTGTTCCTGCACCGTAAACTGCCTTGTTCGATTTAAGAAAGATGAGAAAAAGGATTAGCAAGGGACAAATAACGCAACTGGAGGAGTCGATCAGCTATTGAGGGAAAAAGGAGGGGAGAGCGTGGCTTCGAGGGCACACTCTCCATGAGTACTTTATGGAAATTCAGGCGACTAACGCTTTTTCCGAGATTTCTTTTTCGGTATGTTCCTCTTCGTAGCAACCTTCCTGGGAACTGCTTTCGCGCCGGATGACTTTGCCGCCGTCCTTTTCGCCACGGTCTTCTTTGCTGTCGCCTTCCTAGGCCCTGTCTTTATCTTTTTCGAAACCATCTTCTTGGACGTCTTCTTCACTGCTACGGTCTTTTTTGTCTTCACCTTCTTCTTCACCTCTTTATTGGTGGAAGATGGCCTTGTCTTTCCTCGTGGAACAGGGGCCTTTCTTATGGCCCTTGCGGGTTTCACCGTCCTTTTCGGTTTTGTTTTGTGAACAGCATTTCCTGCTGTTCTTTCCTTATGCCCGGAAGCATACGCGGCAGCATGCTCTCCTTCCTTGATTGCTGCCGTAGCGCTCCTTTTCTCACTTGGTTCAAAAGTGCCGAGGACGTCTTCCTCTCTGATCAGAGTGATCTTCTCGCCATCAAGCTCCACGTCCCTTGCAGCATATTCAAGGAAGAATACCCACTCGCCTACTGTCAGTACGGCAGGTAAAAACTTTTCTCCCTTTTTGTCACGCACTTTTTTGTACCTTCCCGGACCGATGGCCTCCACAACGCCTCGGGAAGGTTCACTCCTCGCGGAACCAGGTATAATTAGGCCGCCAGGGGTCTTTTCTTCCGGTTTGTCCCTCCTGATTAACACCCAGTCATGAAGTGGCCTCACTCGCATAGGATGACCTCCTAAGAAAAAGGTATATTTAGATTATACTTCATCATGCTGTCAGAGCGATAGCACTATAAACAAGTTGCGAAAATTCGGGTTTGTTGCTACCCTAAAATAAGATTCAGAGATTTATCGGGAAAAGGGGACTCTCGTATGGCAGAAGTAAAAAGCGCCTTTGAGAAGGCATTGGAAAAGATGAAAGAGATCGAGACGCTCACAGTTGAAGAAAAGGAAGAGCTGAAAGAGCGTGAGAAGCTGAAATCGCTTCTGGGGGCCTTTTACAGGGGAGAGCTTAACAGGGATCAAATATGGGAACGGTGCGGGACGATCAGACCCTCTCTTCTGAGGGAGGCTCAGGAGAACATGGCCGGATCCCTGAGGCTCGGCAATATGCCTGAGGAATTCCGGCAGAGGAAAGATGGCATTTTGGCTATTGAAGCGGTTAAGGAGAAGAAGAATACATCGGCAGTCGAAAGCTCTATGAGCGCCATAGGCAGGCTACAGAAGGAATATCAGGAAGGAAGGGAAAAAGCTGTTAAGGAACTCAGGGCAGCGATAGAGTCAAATCCGCAGTTGCGGATGCGGCAAGTGAGAACCCCTGACGGTAGAGTTGTTCCTGCTGCCATGTCCGTTGAAGAGGCGATACAGTCTCGATTAGGGGAGTTCCTCGACGAGCATGAAAAGAGATTTGAGATTATGTTCAGTCAAGCTATGGCGCGGCTGAAAAAAGAACTGAAGTAGAGGGGATGGTATTGATGTGGAATCAAGAAATGGTCTCAGCGGCAAGCCTTTTGATGTAAGAAGTCTTCATCTGACCGAGTAGTGCCTTTACGCTATATACGGCGCTCCGGATCGTCCCAAAGCGTGACAATTCTTTCAGGCCTCTTAACAGTTCTGCGGGAACTCCCATAGCGATGCTCGGAAGTGTATCTCCCGTCTGGAATCGATAACCGTGGGCCCGACGGAGCGCTGAAGGTCTCTCTTGCTGGCAGTGTCCGCCGTTGCTCTACCGTTAGCTATCACATGCATCCATACTTCCCCGTTCAAGACATTTGCCGTTAATGCCTGAGGAATTTGATGGAGGCACTAAAGCAGATATTAAGCGGGAATGTGTGATACCTTCATTCCCGCCTCTCGCGGACTTTAGATTGCGGAGATCGTGTGTTAGCCCCCGCCATATCCGCCGCTAACAAGCTGCTCTCGAGACAACTCGTCATCCACACGCACCGAAGCAGTTCTTTCGACACTGCCATATCCGGTCCATTCAAAGGGGCAGACCCTTGTAAGTATCTCGAGCTTCCAATCGATGGTTCTTATGATTTCCTCAAAATGAGAAATGTGGGATTTCAATGCCTCTTTCCCCGGGCCTTTCATTCCCTCAATCTCTTTCACAAAACCAAGCAGCCTCGATTTCATACCTGAAAGCTCGCTGTACATTCTGTCACAATAATTTCTAAACTCTATGTCCTTTACACTTGCCATTGTTCCCTCCCTTCGGAGTTAACTGCTTTATAAGCGAGAAACCTTCAACTCTCCAGTTGATCTCCTTCATAATTTTATCATAGTCCGAAAAGTTGCTTTTGTCAATAAGTTTCGCATACGCGCAATTATATGCTTAAATCCCCTTGAAAATAAAAAAAGAATTCAAACAAATCCTCTTGGTATTATTTAGGTCTCATCCTGCGCGCTCAGGCTTGGGCTGCGGATTAGATAGATATAGGAGAAAAGTCTTGCAGGGTTTCCAGCCGCAGCAATTTTCTATCCTCCCGCAGCCTTCAGCGCCTCGAATCTTTCCTCGAACTCCTTCGATTTGGCGTCGAGCTCATTGGTGAGAATTTCAAGCTCATCGAAGAGAATTCCGATCTTTTCCCTACACTCATGAATCGAGATGGACAGCCGTGTGATAACTTCCCCATTGCCTCTTGCAGAAGCCTTTACGAGGGTCTTTGAATCCTGCTCTATGCCATGTTCGAGATGTATGATTCTCTTTTCTGTCTCGGAGATTCTCAACTGAAGAGGCCCAAGGATTCTGGAGCGGCTATTGATCAATTCCGCCTTGATCCGTCTCAGCTCTTTCTTGCTGCTGTCGGTCCTTTTCTTATCAGCATATTGTTTCAGCGGCTGGGTTTCGGCCTCATCCCTCCAGCCGCTCCTTTCGAGAAAGTCCTGGTAAGTACCTTCAAAGACCTTCACGCACCCATTATCAAAGACGACGAGTCGCGTGGCTATCGCGTGAAGAATCATCTCGCTGTGGGTGACAATCATCACTGCTCCTTCAAAGGAGTCTATCGCTTCGAGAAGAGAGTCGACGGACTCCATATCGAGGTGATTGGTTGGCTCGTCCAGAAGAAGCAGATTGGCAGGGCTGATGATCAGCTTGCCCAGGAGCACCCGGCTCTTTTCGCCGCCGGAAAGCACGCTCACTTTCTTGAGGGCCTTTTCCCCTTCGAACATCATAATGCCGCAGATGGTCCGGGCCACGCTCCTGTTGTAATCAGTGTGAGCGTCGAGGATCTCATCCTCAACAGTTTTCCATGGAGAAAGCCGCTGGATATTGGTTTGGCCGAAATAGGCAAGTCTCAACTGTGAGTGGTGGACCACGTCACCAGTAAGCGGCTGCAGTTCCCCGGCAAGAAGGTTCAGCAAAGTCGTTTTGCCCTTACCGTTCTTGCCGATGACTGCTATTCTGTCCCGTTTGCCGATACTCAGATTCAGACCGTCTAATAGCCTCGGGGCCTCAGGCTCAAAGGAAAAAGATATGTTCTTCGCCTCGATAAGATTCTTTCCCATAAAGGGCGCATGCACAAATTCAAATTCCAGATTCTTTACTCCGGACATTTTCTCGGGCGTTTCCTTTTTCAGCAGGGCCTTTATTTTTGACTGTACTGCGCGCGCCCGGGTAGCCTGGGCTCTGAACCTGTTTATGAACTGCTCTGTCTCCCTGCGCTTCTTCTCTTCATTGAGCCTTGTCTGTTCGTATACCTCTTCGTCCATGAGTATCTGCTGGTATAGTTTATCCGTGGGACCGGCCATCTTGCGTATTTTATTACGGTGTATGGCCATGGTATGTGTCGTGACTCCGTCCATGAACTCACGGACATGGGTAATCAGGATCAGTTCTCCCTTCCACGCTTTGAGAAACCGCGTGAGCCATCGTATTGATACAATGTCAAGATAGTTTGTCGGCTCATCAAGGAGTAAAAGATTAGGTTCAGAGACTAGAAGCTTGGCAAGGTGCAGGCGAACCTGGTAACCCCCGGAGAGCTCAAGGGGATGGCGCGTGAAATCGACTGGCGAGAAACCGAGACCCATGAGGATAGCCCCGGCCTTATAAGACTCATCCCCGCTGTCTTCGGAGGGTGTCAGCCCTAGACATCCCTCGGCGAGGACTGAATCTTCGGTGAACATCAGGTGCTGTGAAAGATAACCCACCGTGTAATGACCCGGTATGCTGATGATGCCTGCATCGGGCTTCTCCTCGCCGGTGATCATCCTAATGAGCGTTGTCTTTCCGTAGCCGTTTCTACCCACGAGCCCGATCCGTTCTCCAGCATTCATCGCAAAACTCACATCATCAAATATGACCTCGGTACCGTATGACTTCGAAAGATTGCTCACCTGGATCATCTAATTATTTTAATAGAATGAGCTTGCCGACTGCAAAAGAAATACGGCTGCTTGAAGAATTGCTGATATAAGAAATATGCTCAGGGATTGTTGCCCCAGAGTGCAGGCTCCGTTATTCTGACCTGAAATAAATGGAGGCACGCTGCCCTCATCGTCATTGACATCAGCAAAGAGCGTGTTATAGTGAGATCAAGAGATATGAAGAGAGCCGCGTGCTTCTATAATCGAAAGAGTTTGGGCATCATGAACATTTCTACTATCCATGCATTTTTGCCTGTGCAACTTTTTGCCGGCTGAAATGGTAGCAAAAAAAGGAGGAACATTGAAAAAAGGCATCGACAGACGGGAGTTTCTTAAACTTGCTGGTATCGGAAGCATAGTCTTCGTATCCGGCGTGGACAATCTTGCGTTTAGCGCCGGTGACGTGGAAGCTCAGGAAGATTTTTTCTTCGTCCAGCTATCAGACACGCACTGGGGATTCAACGATGTGAACGTCAACCCGGACTTCTCAGGTACTCTAAAGAAGGCGATTGCGTCTGTCAACAGCCTTGAACGTCAGCCAGATTTCGTCATGTTTACAGGTGATCTGAGTCACAGCACTGACGACCCGAAGGTGCGCAGGACACGCATGTCCGAGGTCCAGACTGTTATTGGCGGATTGAAGGTGCAGAACGTTAGGTTCATGCCTGGTGAGCATGATGCCGGGCTGGATGCCGGTGAGGCCTTTCAGGAATATTTTGGCAAGACGCATTACACTTTTGATCACAATGGAGTGCACTTTATCGTTCTAGATAATGTCTCTGACCCAACGTCGAGCGTAGGGGATGAGCAGCTTGTCTGGCTGAGCGACGACCTGAAGAAGCTAGATAAGGACTCGTGCATCGTCGTTTTCACTCACCGACCTCTTTTCGACTTATACCCGCAGTGGGATTGGTGGACGCGGGACGGATCAAAGGCAGTCGATCTCCTGATGCCTTTCAGTAATGTGGTCGTCTTATATGGGCACATCCATCAGGAAAACCATCATATGACCGGACACATACCTCATCATGCGGCAAAGGGCCTGATGTTTCCGTTGCCTGCCCCGGCATCCCAGCCAAAGCGTGTGGCCGTGGCGTGGGACCCCACCGCACCTTACAAGGGACTTGGGTTCCGCGAAGTGCAGGCCAAGGTCCGTCTGGCCGATTACAAGATTACTGAATATCCTGTGGTACAAACGGTGCAGCATACGGTACAGGTGATAAAGATAACAGCGAAGAGGTTCGAATACAATCCGAGGGAGATAAGATTGAAGAAAGGGGTTTCTGTAGTGCTTGAGCTGACCTCACTTGACAGGCTGCACGGGTTCAACTGCCCGGACCTGGGAATCCGCGGTGATATCAACCCGGAGAAGGTCACAAGGATCGATCTCACTCCGCAGAAGTCGGGGACATACATCTTCTTCTGTGACAATTATTGCGGCGAAGGTCACGAAAACATGAACGGCACGTTCATTGTCGAAGAATAACTGAGTTACTTAACGACGCCGCATGCAAGACGGGCGCCACCGCCGCCAAGGGGGGCAGGCGTGTCTGAATAATTATCCCCTCCAGCATGGATCATGAGAGACCTACCCCTGATGTCCGATACCTTCAGCCTTGGCGCAAGTACAGGCAGGGTAGCCTTCCCATCGGCAGCCACATAGAGGGCAGGCAGGTCCCCGAGGTGGCCAGCGCCATATGGCCCTTGGTGCTTGCCAGTTGCCGCGGGGTCATAATGTCCTCCTGCGGCAAGCGCCGCGACCCCTTTCCCTTCTTTCACGATGTGGGAACAATCCGGCTTCTCGTGCACATGGAATCCATGCAAACCGGGTGTCAAGTCGCTTAACTGAGGAGTCAGTATGAGCCCATACGTGCTGTCTGAGGCCGTGATAGTGCCAATCTCCTTGCCGACTCCCTCTTCATTCACCAGATTGACAGTTATGACCGCATCAGCAGCAAGGGCAGAGCTAGCGAAAGACAACATGAATAGAATTCCAAGAATAATTTTCCACATAGACTTTTCCTCCTCTTTAATGATC
The DNA here is from genome assembly GCA_964576045.1 of uncultured Nitrospiraceae bacterium. GTDB lineage: Bacteria > Nitrospirota > Thermodesulfovibrionia > Thermodesulfovibrionales > UBA9159 > CAZNTS01. Next base: position 7,232 of record CAZNTS010000375.1, read on the forward strand.
TGTTACTTATTTGATAAAAGTATAGCGGAGAAATTAATGGGTCGCAACCAGAGGCGAGAAAGAAAAAAAGGACGCTAACGGACGAGGGCTCCTTTATGCTAAATAATTTCTTTTTGTCCGCGCAGTGTCAAATGGGATGTAAAAGACCGCGCCACAACGGGATTCGCAATTTCCGGGGGCATGCCCAGCTCCTTCAGCACTTTTGCGCATAACTCCATGGGCTCCATCGCAGGACCATCGCCAGCAACCTTCAGGACAGCATTATGGATGTGTTGTATGTAACGCAATCCTTCATCTATTCTTTCATATGCCTCTTCGCCTTTCCTGGGCTCATCCCATGACGAGAGTAGATAATGGATGTCCCTGATACTTTTTAGTCTTTGTAGCGACTCCACTGAGGCAGTGACATCCTCATAAACGGGCATCTCTCCGGGAACAGGCACCGCGTCCCCTGAAAAGAGTATTTTGAAACCCTGTAGAAACAGGGAGAGGGAGCCTTTCGAATGCCCAGGTGTATGGTAAACAAGAAGTTTGAGACCACATCCCAGATCTACGATATCACCGTCATCGAGGGTCCTGTCCACGGCAACTGGTCCTCCCACCAGGGAGTGGAAGCCGGGGACAGGACGTTCACTTGCTTGCAATTCCACATTCTCGATCCATATTTTTTCAGTAGGGTGTGCGGCGACTGAGCAGGCGGTTTCGGCCTTTATGGCTCTTGTTGCGCCTATATGGGCCGGATGTGAATGAGTATGGATAATCAGGGAAATATCGTTTACTTTGCGGTCGGTCTTTTTTATATAATCGAAGATTGCCTCTTCAGAAGATGCAATTCCCGAATCGATGAGACAGATTTCGCTGCCATAGATAAGGTAAACGTATGTGGAACGTTCCATGGTCATAGCGGATGGGCTGTCTACATAAGAGGGCAACCTAAGGGCATGGACTTTTTGACTGAGCTGCATTATTACCTCTTTTTATATTATTTTTTGTCCTTCTTGGAAACATACCAGAGCGCTGCGGCACCTGCCAGAGTTGCAGCCCCGGTTCCGATGCCAATCTTCCACAACTTTTTTTTGTTCCTGATCCTTCTCTCCCTTATTCTGGCATACCTGTCCGCAACTTTTCCGCAATGTTCCGCGTCTTTTTTATTGAAGCCGAAGATTTGTGAAAAAAGCTCAATTCTCTCATCAATTACAGACTGCAGCAGGGACCAGTATCGTACTTTGTCCAAGGAAGACCTATGCTCCCTCAGGTCTTTTTCTTCAGAAATGGTTCTAATGAACCTATCCAGCAGAGTTTTGTCCGCGCCCTTGTAAATCGAGAGTTCCGGATCGCCAAGTTTCCGTAGGACCGGCCATTGGCATCTTTCTTCAAGTTTATAGATTTCGTGCCACGACCTCTTGCCCGTCAATCTGAGGATTATAGATTTCCTTACAGAATAATAAAATATTCTCAGCTCATCATCACTGAAATTGGTGTCCTTGAAAATAGATGAGAATTCTTTAAACGTTATCATTCTTCCTGCCCCCGTATGAACATTTGCATTATTCTACCATGCTTCAAGCTAGGCAAGTCTTCTGTTGCTTTATGGAACCGCTTTACTTAAGGTATAGTAAATGGAATGAGATTTGAAGAATTGGATATACCGGAAAAGGTTTTTGAAGGCATCAAGGCCGCAGGCTTTACCGAGTGCACACCTGTCCAGGCGCTTACACTGCCGGAGGCCTTACGTGGCAGAGATATTGCGGCCCAGGCCCAGACAGGAACTGGGAAGACCGCCGCCTT
>CAZNTS010000376.1:0-7525 GCA_964576045.1 uncultured Nitrospiraceae bacterium
TACGAACTGGTCAAGACCATGCGTGCCTCTGTACTGGTCCTCGGCCCCCTCCTCGCCCGCAGCGGCAATGCACGGGTTTCTTTGCCCGGCGGCTGCGCCATAGGTGCAAGGCCGATTGACCTTCATCTAATGGGCCTCGAGAAAATGGGAGCGACCATAGAGCTGGATAGGGGATATGTTATCGCACGGGCAAGAGGATTGAAGGGTTCTGCAATTCACCTCGATGTCCCTACAGTGACAGGAACCGAGAATCTGTTGATGGCTGCTTCGCTCGCGAAAGGCACCACCGTTATCGAAAATGCAGCCAGGGAACCTGAAGTCGTCGACCTTGCTGGCGCTTTGAAGTCTATGGGCGCCAGGATACATGGCGCAGGAGAAGGCACCATAGAAGTAGAAGGCGTAGATACCCTCAGGCCGCTGAATTACACAATCATCCCCGACAGGGTCGAGACAGGCACATTCATGCTTATGGCTGGAATCACGGGAGGAGATATCCTGATCAAGGACTGCAGACCCGAACATGACGATGTCCTTATCACAAAACTAGAGGAGGCCGGCCTCGCAATCAGGAGAAAGGGGACAGAGGTGCGAGTTACAGGCCCTGCACGTCCCAGTTCACGGGACATAAAGACGATGCCATATCCTGGTTTCCCGACCGACATGCAGGCTCAGTTCATGGCCCTGATGTCAGTTGCAGAGGGGACAAGCGTAATAAAGGAGACGATCTTCGAAAATAGGTTCATGCATGTGGCGGAACTGAGGCGGATGGGCGCCGATATCGAAATCGAGGGCGGAGCAGCCACAGTAAGGGGCGTCCAGAAGCTGAAAGGAACTGACGTAATGGCAACAGATCTCAGGGCCAGCGCATCACTAGTGGTGGCAGGGCTCGCCGCAGAGGGGGTAACGACGGTCCACCGTCTTTATCATCTTGACAGGGGCTATCACGCGATCGAGAAAAAACTGAAAGGGCTCGGCGCTAAGGTTGAGCGAGTGAAAAATGGCCGATGAGTTTCCATAGGGTCTCTTTCAGATTCTTTCTATTCACCACCATATCGATCATTCCATGCTCAAGAAAGAATTCAGCCCTCTGAAAGTTTTCCGGAAGCTGCTGCTTTATGGTCTGCTCTATCACCCTTTGGCCCGCAAATCCTATAAGACTTCTTGGTTCAGCGACTATTATATCTCCCAGCATGGCGAAACTTGCCGTGACGCCTCCAAAAGTCGGATCCGAGAGTATCGAAATGTAGAGGATACCCGACTCTTTCAGTTTCCCCACTGCAGCTGCAGTCTTCGCCATCTGCATCAGGGAAAAGATTCCTTCCTGCATCCTAGCACCTCCTGAAGATGCTATCGTGACAAGTGGGACTTTCCTTTCCAGGCATATCTCTACCGCTCTGACAATTTTTTCGCCCACAGCAGAACCCATACTTCCACCATGAAAAGAAAAGTCCATGACCCCGATCACAACTGGAGTGCCGTTTATCAGGGCCTCCCCAGTGATGACCGCTTCTCTCAGGCCGCTCCTCTTCTGGTATTCCCTTATCCTGTCCCTGTAAGACACGGAGTCCCTAAAACCGAGAGGGTCACCTGAAACGACATCTGCATTGAGTTCAACAAAACTCCCCTCATCTACAATAAGACCCAATCTTTCTCTCGCGCCGATCCTGAAATGATAGTTGCATTTAGGACAAACTTTCAGGTTCTTCTCTATCTCCTTCTTATAGACGATTTCCTTGCAGTTTTCGCACTTCACCCACAGTCCCTCGGGGATTTTGACTTTCTTCTCGATTTTCTGTTCTCTTGTCTTCTTAAACCACGCCATGATTAGTTAAACGTAGCAAGTTACAAGTAGCAAGCAACGCTCCTTAGCCTCATCGCTTGTTGCCTGTTATTTGTCACTGTCTTGCGATAGCCCTCCTCATTTCAGAAATGAACTCTTCGAAGCTTGCGCGGGGCTCCTGAAGCTTCTTCACTATAGCGCTCCCCACGATCACACCGTCAGCAAATGCAGCCACTTTTCTTGCCTCTTCCGGAGACGAAATACCGAACCCCACTGCCACAGGCTTCTTCGTCGTTCTATGGACGCTCTCAATGGATTCTTGCAGCGAGTCTTCGAGCAGAAGCCTCGAACCCGTGATACCGGTCATCGAAACAAAGTAAATGAACCCCCTCGACGCTTTAGCTATCTTTCTAATTCTTTCTCCAGTTGAAGTCGGCGCGAGGAGGAATATAGTGGCCAAAGTGTCCGGATGTGCGAATTGCATTAACTCCCCTGCCTCTTCAGGAGGAAGATCAGGTATGATCACCCCATCGACACCGGCATTGGCCGCATCCCTCACAAAATATTCTACTCCATACTTGAAAACAGGATTATAATAAGTCATAAGAACAAGAGGGATCCGGGTCTTTTCTCGCAGTTCCTTAACGAGGCCTATAACTTTCCTGAGGTTGACTCCGGATTCAAGAGCTCTTTCCGCCGCTCTCTGGATGGTTGGGCCATCAGCGAGGGGGTCTGTGAACGGCACGCCGAGTTCTATTATATCAGCCCCACATTTCTCTAATAACAGAACCGTATCCTTAGTCTTTTCGATGCTCGGGTCTCCCGCCATGATATATGGTATAAATGCCGCTTTATTGTTCCTCTGGAGTTTCCTGAATACTTTTTCTATCTTGTTCATCGGTCCCTACATTTCTATCCCTTTAATATCCGCAACCTGCTGAACATCCTTATCGCCACGACCCGAAAGGTTAACTATAATGATCTCTTCACTTGACAACTTAGGTGCAAGTTTCACTACTTCGGCTATCGCATGGGCAGATTCCAGAGCAGGGATAATACCCTCTGTCCTAGCCAGAAGTTCGAAGGCGGACAATGCCTCTTCATCGGTTGCATAGGTGTACTGAACCCTGCCAAGGTCTCTCAGGTATGGATGTTCGGGACCCACCGCAGCATAATCCAGCCCCGCGGAAACCGAATGAGTGCCAAGCACATTCCCATATTCATCCTGCAAAAGGTATGTCTTCGTTCCTTGAAAGACTCCTGGAGATCCTCCCGCAAATCGGGCTGCATGTTCGCCGCTATCCACCCCTTTTCCTCCAGCTTCAACTCCGATCATCTTTGAATCGTCTTCGAGAAAGGCATAGAAAAGACCCATGGCATTGCTTCCACCACCCACACACGCCACAAGATACCCGGGCAACTTTGCCTCGGCTTCCAGTATCTGCTTCCTCGCCTCACTGCCGATTACAGACTGAAAGTTCCTGACCAAAAGAGGAAATGGGTGGGGCCCAAATACCGTCCCCATAACATAGTGCGTTGTCCGCACATTCGTAGTCCAGTCCCTCAGTGCCTCGTTGATGGCGTCTTTCAGCGTTCGGGAACCGATGCGGACTTCAGTGACCTTGGCGCCAAGAAGCCTCATCCTGAAAACATTCAACGCCTGCCGTTTCATGTCCACCGATCCCATGTATATCTCACATTCGAGACCGACTAGGGCCGCACCCGTCGCGGTGGCGACCCCGTGCTGCCCCGCTCCTGTCTCTGCAATCATCCTTTTCTTGCCCATTTTCTTTGCCAGAAGGGCTTGGCCGATCGCATTATTAATCTTGTGGGCACCTGTATGGGCAAGGTCCTCGCGTTTGAGATAGACCTTTGCTCCTCCAAGGTATTCCGTAAATCTCCTTGCAAAGTACAGGGGCGTAGGCCTTCCTATGTAAGTCTTCTGGAGATGGTTAAGCTCCTTTCTAAAATCTCTGTCCTCTTTGGATTTTACATATATGCTTTCAAGTTCCAGAAGTGCGGGCATAAGTGTTTCGGGTACAAAGCGTCCCCCGTATTGCCCAAAATAACCTTTTTTATCAGGTAACTTCTTAATGGTTTCCCTCCAGCATGATATTGTTCCGGGTTGCTATTATAGCATAATAGTCCCGTTGGCAAGGGCTCCGAAGGTTCCGGGATTCTTGCGTTCGCGTCCTTGTTTTTCCAAAACATTCCATCTTAGCGCATGCCCCTCGGAATCTCTCGGGCATTTTACCCCCTGTCATTCAATCTGACTCAGCAAATGCATTGCCCCGTAGAGCCCTCCGAAATCGCCGAGTACTGCTTCACCGATGAGGGGAGGCTCGGGGAATATTTTCAAGACACTGCGGAGATGAAAACGCACCCTTTCTAGAGAAACGCGCTGCATCACCGCCCCGCCAAGTATGACAATATCGGGAGACCAGTGAACTATCGTGTTATTGAGCCCGTAGGCGAGAAATCTCGCTTCTTCCTCCCAGACAGAAGGTTCATCGATCTCATCAGGTTTCTTCCAGTAGCGAGCCTCTATTGCAGAACCAGACGCGTACCGTTCCAGATATCCCGGAACACTCTTACACTCTGGGCAAAGTGTCCCGTCAGCGTCGATGATCTGGTGTCCGGGCTCGAATCCCATGGCGCTCTTGTCAATCACCCCATCCACAATTCTCGCTCCCCCTATGCCGGTGCTAACCGTAATGTACACGACGATCTCTTTTCCCTTGCCCCGCCCGTATGTAGCCTCGCCAAGTCCGGCCATGGCAGCGTCGTTTTCAAGATATACAGGGGCGCCTACAATGTTCTGAAGTTTCTTTTTTAGTGGTTCCCCGATCCATCCCGATATATGAGGTGAATTTACCAGCCTCGTCTTTTCCTTATCGATGGGACCAGCAATCCCCCCTGCCGCCGCCTTTATCTTCTTCCCCCCAGAAAGTTCACGCACCGCTTCCTGAAAGACCGCCATGCCTCTCGTGAAATCGGGCGGGGTCGGGACGACCTTCGGCTTGCCGAAGGCTTTGCCTTCTGGTGAAAAGGCGATTCGCATCTTTGTGCCGCCGATATCGAAGAGTAAGTACATCCCAGGTTCTCCCTTTCAGTCTATTATAATGCACGTGGTAAATAAATGAACCACCGGGATTACGCCTTAAACTGCGGGGTTAATCTTGCAAAAAACCCGTTCTTTCCTCTATCGTAACGCTAACAGTTTGACTCATTTCTTAATGCTCTTTTATACTTGGTGTAATAAGCCAGGTCTTCAGGAGGATTCCGATGTGCGAACTGAACGCCTATATTGTATATAAGGACGGAAGCGAGGAACTCTACCTCGAAAACGTAAATACTGCAAGATCAGAAGAAGGTCAAGTCTTTCTCCGGAATCTCTTCGGCGAACAGAAAGTGTTTGAAGGTGTGATAAGAGAGATCTCCCTTCCGGGGCGGAGGATGCTCCTCGGGAAAAAGTGTTAAGAATCTGAAACGGCAAGCTGGATATAAACATGATTGAATGGCGGTTTATCGATTCCGGCCCCTGTACGGCATCTTACAATATGGCTCTAGACGAGGCCATCGCGATATGGGTGCAAAAAGCATCTTCCCCTCCTACGCTCAGGCTATATGGGTGGGACCGGACTTCGGTAAGCCTCGGGGCCTTTCAGAAGATTGGGGATGTCAACCAGCGGTTTTGCAAAGACAACGATATACCTGTCGTAAGGCGACCTACCGGTGGTAGGGGGATCCTTCACGGTGACGAACTGACCTATAGTTTCTCAGCGGGGAATAACGGGCCCTTTTCCGGTGGACTGCTAGATTCCTACAGCCGCTTAAGCAATGCCCTAAAGTCCGCCTTGGAAGCACTGGACATCAATGTCACGATGAAAGACACAAGAGAATCGGGAAGGACGCTGAACCGTAGCGCACTTTGTTTCGGGTCTGTTTCGTACGGTGAAATAAGTCTTTCATCGCGCAAGCTGGTAGGTTCCGCACAGAAACGATGGAAAGACGGCTTTCTGCAGCAGGGCTCACTTCCCTATGCAGTGGATGAGGAAAGTACGAGAAAAGCGTTTAACCTTCCTCGAGCTGCTGCGGTAATGGACAGGATGATCGGGTTAAGAGAAGTCCTGCCGCACCTTGATCCGGAAAGACTCAAAGAGGCCATACTGGTATCATTTGAAAAAGCATTCGGGATCAGCTTTCTTTGCCAGGATCCTTCTCCGGAGGAAGACCGCCTTGCCCGTGAACTTGCGGCACAGAAGTATCGCTATCCCCAGTGGGGTCCCGGCCAAGATCGTCATCCTGAGGAGTAGCCTGTTTAGTCGCCTGAAGTTCAGCGGTCGAAGAATAGTAGTAACAAAAGACCGCGGCTATCATCACAAGCCCGAAATAACTCTCGACCACATATGCAGCCAGCTGGTACATCAAGGCCATCAGGGAACCTATGAGAGGGACTCTTCCTAAAGGATAACTGAGAGCGGCGACCACGAATGTGATAAAAAGATATCCTACGAATACGAGACAATAGAGATAAAAAGCATCGGCATACCCGTATACATACCTAACTGCTTCCTTCAAGGACTTAACAGGTCCTGTCCCCTTCATAGTCATGATAGCCGAACCGTACACTGTGACGGACAGCGTAGCGAGAACAAGGGCCAGGCCGATGACGGAGAGAATCAGTGAGAAAAATATACCGAGGAAAAGCGCCAGCGTCGCTTCCTGCTCCTTTGCCACGGAAACAATAGCAGAAACCAAGCCACCGAGCAGCCCCAACAGGAAAGCCCAAAAAAGAAATATAAGTCCTATGAGCGACGTAAAACCCACCAGCGGAAAAAACAACCTCCTTCCCTCGGCAAAGAACACTTTCATTTGGAACTTCTCAGTCCTTGACGACAAGGACTGGATGATCACTCCCATAGACCCTCCGAAGAGAAAAATCCCCACTGCAAGGACTACGGTAAGGTAGAGCAAAAGACTGGTCATGACGAGTATGACAAGGGCAAAGTATTTCGAGAGTATCTCCGAAGGACCTCTGAATGCCCTGAATACGTCTTCGATGCGCGAGAACTCAGTGAGGTCTAGGCCGAAGATGATAAACGCAATGGCCAGGGGTATGCCCACAAGGATGAAGAAGCCGACGAAGCTCGCGAACACCGCGCCAAGCTGAATGAGCACAAGCTGCCAATTCCTGTTAATGGTCTTCAGACCAGTTTGTATAGCCTCTGTGTATCTCATTGTTCGTTCCGGACTTTTTCGGACGTACGAGCTGTCCCTCCGAAAATTGATATATTTTAGTGCAAACGGGGCGGAAGGGCAACAGATTTGTCAAACGCCCTTCGCCCTCTCGATGAAGAGCTTTAGCTTCCTCTGGTCCTTCTTGCGCTTTTCTTCTTCCACACCGCTGCTGACATCCACCGCATACGGCCTCACACGCCGGACTGCCTGTTCGACATTGTCAGGATTAAGTCCACCTGCAAGAATTATCTTGCCGAACTGTTTTGCGTGCACCGCAATATCCCAGTTGAATATCTGACCAGTGCCTCCGAAAGACTCTGGAGCATATGTATCAAGCAGAAAGGCCGAGACACGGTATTGCCTAAGAGGTTCGAGGTCCCTCAGGTCCCTGATCCTGATCGCTTTTACTACCCGTCTGCCGATCATGCAACTCTGCGGAGACTCATGCCCATGAAACTGCGCCACATCGATTGAAGTGTACCTGAGTATCCGCTCCACTTCCCC